>JANQQA010000048.1 GCA_028285205.1 Bythopirellula sp.
GGGCTCAACTTCTACTACTCAAGCGGAGACCCTGATAACTCCACTCGCTCTCGCATTCTCAGCTTATCACGCGATTCCACGGAAGATGCGTGGGGCCCAACCTTGGGCCAATCGTAAACACAGCTGGTAACGAACAGCCCAGTCAATGGTGGGGGCCAGGTAACATGCTTTTGTTCAAGTCCGGCGGCATGGGAGTTCCTGGCCTTTCTGGAGAAGGCGGAGCAGATATGTTCTTTACGCGTGTCGTGCCAGAACCAAGCGTTGGAATTTTGGCTGCCTCGGCCATGCTGCTAGTGGTCTATAGAACTCGCCGGAGACCGCATTGACCCGACTCCGGATTGCACGTTGTTGCGGTTCGTTTTCGGCTTGTGAATTATTGAGTCGGATACGAAATACTCAGAGCTACCAACATAATCCCACTCGATTCGAACACGCCGAATATCGAGGCCTTTCTCATTAGTTAGCCGCATGATGGAGCCATCAATTGAACACGCAAATAATTGCTCTCACATTGTTCTGCGCAGTGGTGACGATGCCCAAGTTGGATTCGCCGACGACCTGCATGCCGTAAAGGCCGATCGGGCATCTGATGCTGTGAGCTTAATGCAACTTCTCACGCAAATAGGACCGAACAACCCCAGCCAGATTAGTTGCTTTGGAACGTTGCTGTTCTTAGAATCGCGATGTGCAAGGTAGAGGAGGTGTGTTCGGCTTCTCCGAGAACTGACGACCAAGATCCTTTTTCCCATCTTAATCAAAGCTGCAAACCATTCGTTTGCCGAGCGTAGCGAGTCACCCAACAAATGCCACACTTCAATCGATTCAAACGCATGCAGCAAGTCACAGGCGGTCGCAACATCAAGTTTTTTATTGCCTTTGTGCTGATTGTCTTCAGTTCATTTGCTCACGCAGATTTAGCGGTAGATGAGCTTGTTTTCCGTACTCATTACGGAGCTACAAACAACCAATTCAGAAATCTGGGCATAGTGGGCGAACTTTACTCCGGCGGGGGTATCCCCACAACCGGTACCTTCGATGTCGAAATCGGAATTTGGGACTCACAAACGGGTGGCAACCAGCTCGGTTCCGAGACTTTTGCAAGTGTAGCAGTAGTCGCAGGTGAGTTTTCCGCTCATACACCACTTTCTTCGGCGTTCGATGGCATAAACATTCGCGACACTTTCATCAGCCTTTCATTCGACGGAACTGAAGTTGGGCGAACCAGTCTCAACCGAGCAAATGACAACCTACTTGGGGGTGGGCTTGAAGTGAAACGCTTTGCAACTGCATCCACGTTTCTGGATTATTCCCCCGGCGGCCCCACGGGCACTTTCGACAGCGGCCCTGGTGCACGTACTTTGAAGATTGGTGGCAGGGTCACAGGAGCAGGAGAACAGCTCAATAATGTTGTCGTACGAGTCCATGAGGGGCCGACCGGCGGTACGATCCTACTTGAAGAGACATTCAGTACTGTGGACGTTACACGCGGGCAGTTCAGCTTGGATGTTGCCGAACTGGCGGGTTCTGTTGGAGATGTACTTTCACAAGACTCGACATCAAACAAGTATGTTACTCTGAGTATTGACGGTGGCAGCGAGTCCCAAAGAATGCCGCTCAATGAACTCGGAGGTGAATTTACGTCAGGGGGAGTGTCCGTTTCCGACCTCCAAGTGCTTTCGGCTTACCGAGGTGACTACGAACCTACTCCAGATAGCGGACGGACCTGGAACGTCAGTGGTGTTGCCATGACTGATGTTGGGCTGCCGCTTGATGGCTCCTTTCCTGTCGAGCTCAGCTTCTATGATGCTGAAACCGCAGGAACTGAGTTTGCCGCGATTACGATTCCGAGCGTCAGCTTTGATGAAGGTAGTTTTTCGATCGATCCAACTGATTTCGACCCGATCGATGCTGATTTGGACTTTTCACAAATTTTTGTAGAGCTCGAAATAGACGGCATGGGCTTCAATGAGCGCATTGCTGTTAATGCTCCGTTCAGCACCCTGGGAACAGTTATTGCAATTCCGGAAGCTTCTGTCGCGGCGGTTTGGTCCTTGCTGTGCGGTGGTTTTCTGTTGCGGCGACGGCGCGGACGAAAACAGACTCCCCCGCTTCTCACCTCTTTCTAGAAGCCTAAACACTAAAGGCCAGTATCTCGGCTTTGTCGTTGGTTTTGCGACGATGCCAGGCATTGTTTTTTGGAGAGTTGCTTTCATGCGTAGATACCGTCGGTGAGAATGAGCGATCGCCCGACGGGACGTAGTTTATTGCCTGAGGAGTGAAACTCCTCTTTCACGAAGGAGCCGCTGGAAAACTGCGTCGAACGGTGAATCTCGTGTAAGTTCGGATTTTTCGTAACTCGCGTCAGACTGCTGCACCTCTTCAGGTTAGCAAGCTGTGAATTTGCGGTCGGGCGATGCATCCGCCATCACGAAGGAATCTCGCCAAGTCGCCGAGGTGTGTCACACGTCAGCGACTTTCATTTCGTCGTTATCTGCGGAGATCGTCAAGACCGAAGCGACATCTTCCCAGTGGTTTGGGCGATGTGGGCTGGGCGAGAAACGGGCATCACTGAGCCAGACGGCGGTATTCACCAGGTGTGACTCCGGTCATTCGGCGAAAACTGCGAACGAACTTGCTCGTGTTAGGGTAACCCAAGGCAAACGCGGTTTCCTTTACAGTACAGCCTTCGTCTAGCAGCATTGCGCGGGCTTCGTCAAAGCAGATGCGGGCGAGTAGGCGTCGGTAACTTAGGCCGTTCAATGATAGATGCCGCTTGATCGTCCGTGTGCTTACCCCCGTGATGACAGCCACTTGCTCCAACGTGGGAAGAGCGCGGAATAGGAAACGTGAAGCGATTAAGCGGTGAAGGGAATCGACGAACTCATCGTCGAACACACTATCGGGTCGCCACTGTTGGTCAATCTCGTTGGTCGTCATGGGCCCATTTGCCCACGCAAAATCACGGCTCAAGAAGCTGGTGGGAAACGCGATCGCTGCGTAAACGCCGTTTTCTATCTGCTGGCACTCTTCCCAACCGTCCGCCGCTTGAAAGTTCTCGTCCATGCGAAACTGGCTCTGCAGTTGCTGCGGTCGCCAGCCTGCGTCCGTCAATAGGCGAATGATTTTCAGGTAGATTGCAAACGTTGCCTGTTGACCGGCAACACTCGCAGGGGAGGCCGGGTCAAACTCGCGGTAGCACAGCCAAGCCGTCTTCGCATCCGATCGAATGAAGTACTCGTTACCTTCGTACGCAAGCCCAGCCAGACTCGTTATCGCCCCAAGGGCATCCTTCACGGTCCTTGAAGCCCTTACAGCAGTAGTAATTGGGCCGAGGTCATCGAAGTCAAACTCCGAGAAGGCGTTAAAGACAATGCCTGGGCATCGCTCGCGTTGCACGACGTCGTAAAACATGTCGTAAACTTGCTTCTTGGTAATCCATCCCCCTGCCTCGATGACTTCTCCTGGAATACGAAAGCGGTCGAGGTAAGCCGTCGAATCTACGCCATTCGCATCCAGGTAGGAAACGATTGGCCGAGCAATCTGTGCTGCGAGAAGTGGTATCTGCTTCATAAGGGCCCTCTGCTCAAGAATGGCCCCAAATGGGCGCACGGCGTCAATTGTAATTGCGAGTGAGTCACCAGAGAATATGCATCGGACGGAAAGCCTTTAAGCTACCGTGCTGCTGCAATGAGTGATTGCACCGTGGATTGACAGGAAGTGGCGGCCGGGCAATCCGGAGCTGGTGAGATAGAGTGTCGGTGTCGAGTGTCAGGCATCGCGTGATGTACGAAAGTAGTGCTGGGAAACGCGGCGAGAAGAAATGAAGACGATGATGGCAGCGAGGAGAAGTCAGATGAAGAAGGCAATGACAGCCATGATGACGGCCGTGCTGATGGCGGGGATAGCAGGGGCTGAGGAATTCGATCTCGGTAAGGCCGATACGCATGACCGCATGACGTATCACCGGGCCATTGATGCCGCTGTGTGGGCTATGCCTCTAATGAACTTCAAGTTCTATCGGGATTCACTTGCTGACAATGGGGTTGGCCCAAATGACGTGGGGTACAACTCAAAGGTTCAGGACTGGCGGTTCCAGACCGCGACACCAAATAACACAACGCCCTATATCCACGCCTATTGGAATCTAGAGGACGGCCCGGTGGTATTTGAGATGCCGCCGTCTGCGGGTGGGCTCGGAATGTTCGGGACAATTATGGATGCTTGGCAGCGCCCTCTGGAAGATGTCGGTGCCAAGGGGCGGGACCGTGGGCTGAGTGCCAAATACTTGATGGTTCCTCCTGGGTATAACGGGAAGCTTCTTCCCAATGCGATGGTATACGAGCAGGAAACCAACAATGGCTTTGCGATCCTGAGGCCGATATTGCCAGGTGGGGCCACTAGGGAGAACCTAGCCAAGGCAACCGCGCTCACGAAACAGATCAAGATCTATCCGCTCTCTGCGGCGGGAAAACCAGCGAAGACCAAGTACGTAGATGTTTGGGGCAAGAACCTTGAAATGACTCCGAAGATGGACGCGGGCATCTACGAGCAGATCCACGAGATGATTCAGGAAGAGTCGGTGTTGGACCGTGACCTTGCCATGATGGGGCTACTGGCGCGTATCGGAATCATGAAGGGCGGAGCTTATAAGCCGAATGAAAAGCTGCAGGCCATGTTTGCCAAGGCCGCGCCTGAAGCCCTTGAGTACATGATCTGGATCTACCACCGGTCGGGCATCAACCCCTGGATGTGGGAAGGCAAGAAGTGGTCGAGCCTGATTCCGGAGCCTGGCTCCCGTGAGACCGAATGGAGCCACGAGTTCCCTTCCTACTATGACTATCACGCCCGTGGAGCTCTGTTCTACGCAATCATCACCAGCGTCAAGAACTACGGCACGGCGACCTTCTATCTGGACGTGGCAGAGACGGCGGACGGCGAGTGGCTCGACGGCGGGAAGAACTACAAGCTCGTGATGCCGCCTGACGTGCCTGTCGAGGACTTCTGGTCAATTACGACCTACGACCCGGAGACGGCGTCCTACCTCCGCAACATCGTGAAGAGCAGCATCGATTCCACAATGAAGGATATCAAGAAGAATGCCGACGGCTCGGTGGACATCTACTTCGGTCCGAAGCCGGAGCAAGGGAAGGAGGGCAACTGGCTCATAACAGACCCCGAGCGGCGCTTTTCCTGCTGGCCCGCTTCTATGGCCCGGAGCCGAAGCTCGTCGATGGGAGTTTCCAGCTGAACAACGTTGAATTGGTCAAGTAACCCAAATGACAGCAAGAGCTTTCGCCAAAACAAAACAACTATCGAGGCACGAGCCATGAAACTTAAACGGCACTTAATCTCCGGATTCGTCCTGTTGCTGACCGTCAGCTTGGCGGCAGCGCAAGAGCCACCCAAGATGAAGATGACCACTCCAATCCCGGAGGGGATCACGACACCCAGCAAACTTGAAACCAGCATCGGCACGCTGAACTCGTTCGACGGAATCGTCGATGCAGAGACCGCGCAGCTACTCTACGATAATCTGGACCGCCAACGGGCGCAGGCCGCCTTCCTCGCCACCATTCAGATTTCCTCGATGTATGCGATGGAACAAGGCATCCGGTCCTTTGGCCCGGTGAACACGACGGCCTTGTATACCGGGGACCTTGCCGCCGAATGTGCCGGCGAAAGACTTCTGGTCGTTCACCGTCTACGATACCCAGACCCGCTCCATGTTGCAGACAGACCAGCGCTATGCGGGACTGAGCGGCATCGACGACCCCCCGCCCGTGGCGAACGAAGACGGCTCGTTCGACGTCTACTTTGGCCCGAGAGCTCCGGAGGGCAACGAGGCAAACTGGATCCAAACGATTCCCGGCAAGAGCTGGAGCACGATGTTCCGCCTGTACGGCCCACTCGAACCATGGTTTGACAAGACCTGGCGGCCGGGTGACCCAGAATTGGTCGAGTGAGTCGCTTCGAATTCTCGCCGTTGGTCCCAATCAACGGTGACCATTTTCGGCCAACGTCAACTTGCCAACGTTAGCGGCACGTATAGTCGTCGTCGGCTTGCAGTCAGAGATGTTCGATTCCAGCTGACACCTCCTGCACTTCGGACAAGTCCTACCTCGCTGAAGTACGGTCTCCCGACGCGACTCAGCAGTCTTGCTACGGCGCGGAAGTTGGACCAACGAATGGCACATAGTAATACGTAAGCCTTTACCTGCAATAGATTAAGCAACGCTATCGCAGCACTGCATCGCGATTCTTTTCTCGAAGTGACGTCGCCTAAAAAGGTCCCGCTTGCTTGGATGGTTTCTTCTACAAACTCATCTTCTGCAAGGAGGCCTTACGATGCGTTGTTCTAACCAAGTGCGGTTTCGTCAGCAAGTTCGTTTCTTGCAGCGTCAGTTTCTTTTGGAGGGAGACTTACCATTCACTGAAGTGTTACCGGCCGACACGATCGAGCAGGCATTGACGACTGCCGGTGTGACTTGGAAAGATCGTATCTACACGCCGCTGGTAACCCTCTGGATCTTTCTCGGCCAGGTCATTAGCGCCGATCATTCCTGTCGAGCCGCCGTCGCACGATTCGTTGCTCATCGAGTATCACGAGGCCAGCGAGCGTGCTCTTCTCACACGGGCGCCTACTGCCAGGCGAGAAAACGGTTGCCTGAAAAGTTCTTCGCACACATCGCTCGGGGTGTCGGTCAAGCACTTCACCAAGCGTCGCAGCCGCAGTGGCTTTGGAAGAACCGCAACGTCTACATGTTCGACGGTACAACCATCTCTATGCCGGATACGCCGAGCAACCAGAAGGCATACCCGCAGTCGAATAAACAAACTCCAGGCGTTGGTTTTCCATTGGCCCGCGTGGCAGGGATCTTCTCGCTCTCGTGCGGACCGATCCTTGATCTGGCAGTAGCGGGGTACTCGGGCAAAGGCCAAGGTGAAGTCACCCTTTTCCGCCAGCTTTGGGATCTCTTTCGACCCGGAGACGTCGTTCTCACCGATGCGTTGATGTGCCATTGGCGAAATCTGTGTTCGCTGCAGCAGCGTGGCATCGATACGGTCACGCGACTAAATAAAGCTCTGAGGAGGGCCGACTTTCGACGTGGAAAGCGACTTGGAAAGAATGATCACCTCGTTCGATGGGGTGAGCCAAGCATGCGTGATATCGACCGAGAAACTTATCGGTCGTTTCCGGACTTCTTCACCGTCCGTGAGTGTCGATTCTACGTCGACCAGCCTGGCTTTCGCTCCAATGAGGTGATCCTCGTCACGACCATCTTAGATCCGCGTGATGCATCGGTTGCAGAGCTGGCCGAACTCTATGGTATGAGATGGAACAACGAAACCGATTTCTTGTCACTGAAAGTAACTTTGCAAATGGACGTCTTGCGGTGCAAAACCCCGGAGCTTGTTCGCAAAGAGATCTGGACGCACGTGCTTGCGTATAATCTGATCCGTACGATCATGGCCCAGTCTTGTTGCAGAGCAGGCATGTTTCCCAGGGAGGTCAGCTTTAAAGCAACTGTCCAAACCCTGGAAGCCTTTCAGCCATTCATCGCTGCTCCGAGTTGTCGCAGTCGAACCGATCGGCTGGTGCTGTATGAACAACTCGTGGATGCAATCGCGGTTCAAAAAGTTGGCAATCGGCCAGGGCGCATCGAACCTCGATTACGAAAACGTCGGTTCAAGAAGTACGACTACATGATGAAGCCGCGAAATGAGACCAAACGCGAGGTGATGAAACAACTTAGGAAAAGTAAGTGCCATTCGGTGGTCCAACCGTCTGGACGTCAGAACTTGACGCAGTGACGGCGGTGACGTGACCGCTGCGCCAGCTAACTTCCATTTCCGGCGGCGGGCGTGAACACCGCTGCACATGCGCTTCGAAGATCCGATGGCGGAAACTATCCAATTATCTGCTTCGTCGGATGGCAATCGCGATCATTTCGACGGCGCTATGCCGCTGCCGGTGTGCTCGTGTGGATCAAACAAGTAACTGCATTGGGGCGTCTCCGTTGCTGGAATGTCGGTGGCCCATAGTAGCAGGTTGACGCCAAGAGATGTTTCAGGGGACCAGCGGAGGTTAGGAGAACGCTACTGACAGGCATCCCGAGTTCTGCCGATCTTGCTGGTCTGGTTACGATTCAAAATGAACCAACCTAACACCAGACCCAGCTCCAGCGGCTGAAGACGTGGTCGCGGTCGACGCCGCCCTCGACAGTATCATCTCCACGGCCACCGAAGATAATATCGTCGCCGGCACCGCCGTCGATCATGTCGTTGCCATTGCCGCCGTCGATCCAGTCGCTGCCTTCGCCACCGTCGATGTCATCGTTCCCGTTTCCGCCGAACAGCCTGTCGTTGCCATCTTCGCCAATCAAAATGTCATCGCCGTTCTCGCCGAAGATCCAATCGTTGCCGTCGCCACCGAAGATGGTATCATCTCCGTTACCACCCCAAATCGCGTCGTCACCTTCGCCGCCGTAGATAAGGTCGTCTCCGTTTCCACCGGAGAGCCAGTCGTTACCATAGTTTCCGTAAATGATGTCGTTACTGTTCTGACCCCAAATGGCGTCGCGGCCATCGCCACCTGTGAGTGTGTCCTGCCCACTGCCACCAGCGATCGCATCATTACCGTCCCCACCGTCCAGGCAGTCGTCACCGTCGTTGCCTTTGAGTAAGTCGTGCCCCATGCCGCCCAGCATGGTGTCGTCGCCATTGCGGCCAAATAGCAGGTCGTTGCCGTCGCCGCCAATCAGCTTGTCAGCACCACGCCCACCAATAATGGCATCGTCGCCGTTGCCACCGTCGAGTACAGTTGGTAGCGAGAGGGCATGGGATATGGCGATGAAGTCGTCACCGCCGAGGCCCAAAACTACGATCTCGCTCACGTTCGACAGATTTGTTGTAACGAACTCAGTGCCGACTCCGTGTTGACGGATTTTGACTTTGATCTGTCCGCCCCACTTGCGGAATACGGCAATTTCGTCATCACCCTCCGATCCGGCGATAGCAAGAATCCCACCTTGAAGTGCGGTTCGATTGACGTCGAAGCCCAAAGCTGTGACGTCCAACGCTGAGCCGTCGTTTACAGTGACACTTACTGAGTACGTGCCTGCACTTGCGTACCTGTGGCTAAGCTCAAAGCTGCGGCCGTCACTGTCTATATCAACGTCCGCTACATCAAACGTTTCAACCGTGCCGTCATCCCAATTGACGGTTACGGTATGTGAGTCGGTTAGGTCCATATCATCGAACTGTCCGGTAAGGATCAACTTCTGCCCAACGATTGCGCCATCGCCGTTGGTGGAAAGTTCGACAGTGCGGCGATTATCGGAGCCGTCCTTGTACGTTTCGTCGATCACAGCAGCAAGCGACAGGCTAGTGATGATAGGCGCGTCGCTAGAATCGTTATCATCGATCGTGACTGTGGCGGTATCACTGCCGTTGATCGTGCCGGCCCCGGCCACGTTGATCAGCGAGACCGTCAGGTCTTCACTGTTCTCCACGACCAGATCATCGGTGATGTCGATATCGATCGAGACCGTTTCACCGGCAGTGCCAGTGAACGTGATGGCGGTGGTGTTGATGGTATAGTCGGCGCCGTCGGCGGTACCGTCGCTCAGCACCACATCGGCAGTCACTCCGCCTTGCACCGCCTTGTCCAGCGTGGCGATGACGCTGATCGTGCCATCGTCCTCCTGAACCGTGACGTCATCGAGCGTGATCGTGGCCGGTAAATCGTTGTCGGTGATGTTGATCGTGGCAGGTCCACCCGTCTGGATCGTCCCGGCGCCGACCGCGTTAGCCATGGTCACTCGGAAGCTTTCGTTATTCTCCACCACTAGGTCGTCAACGATGTTGACCGGAATGCTGACCGTCTCCCCAGCGATTCCGTTGAACGAGATGCTGGTCACCGTCGAGTTGTAGTCGGAGCCGTCGGCCGTGACGTCGGTGAAGATCACATCCACGACCACACCCCCTTGCACCGCCTTGTCCAGCGTGGCGATCACATTGTAGAGACCCACTCCCTCGCCAAGGCCGGCACCTCCGACGGTAATCAGGGCCGGTGAATCGTTATCATCGATCGTGCCTTCGCCCTGGGCGTCGGCAATGATCACATCCCGACCACCGGCGGCGAGCGTGCCAGCCAGCAGATCGACTAGGAAGGTCTCGTCCAGCTCCACCACCTCGTCGCCGTTGACTGTCACCTCGATCGTGGTGCTGGTCGCGCCGGCGCTGATCGTGGCCGTGCCGGCGGCCGTGTCATAATCATCCGAGCCCACGCTAGCGGCCGCTTCCACCGCTGTGCCATCGGCCGTCTGGTAATCGACCGACACATCGGCGTCCACCTCTCCGGTCAAGCTGAGCGTGAACGTGAACGTCGTGAGCCCATCGGTCTCGCTCTGTGATACATCGTCGATCGAGACCGTCGCGCTGTCGTCGTTGGTGATCGTGCCCGTGGCGGAAACCGCTAAGGGGCTGGTCAGGTTCTCTCCCGAGAAGTCCAGGTACACGTCGTCGATGTAAAAATTATTGGCCGACTGAGAGCCGCCGCCGGCAAAGATCATCAACTCGGTCATTCCCACGCCGCCGTAGGAGTTGAACCCGAACTCATCCCCAGCGCCGTGCGTCAGCGGCACTTGTCCCGAAATTCCGGGGCCGGCGATGAACGCTTTCATGGTGTCGTTGGTCTGTGGATTGGTGTTGTCGGCAAGATCAAGCACCATCCACACGTCGTACCACTGATCGGTTTGCAAAGTTTGAACATTGCGGTTACCTGCCCACAGCGCCTGGACACCCGGTCCGTCAATCAGGTGGGTCACGGAGGTCTTCAACTGATTCGCCGTACCGGCACCGTCGAAGAGCCCGACAAAAGCGCTATATCCGCTGAGTTCCTCGGCCTTCAATCGATAGAACATGGTCACCGTCGTGCCAGTTCCTGTGCCGGTTGCACTCACCGGCAGCAGGGCGTTCTTATCGGACGAAACCGAGGAGCTGTTGGTGAGGACGGTGTTGCCAGAATCGGCTGGATCGGATGCGAAGACAAACAGTGGCCCGTTGACCGACCACTGCTGGCCGTTGGCCGCAGTCGTCCCCCCCAGGTCGTCCCCTACTAGCCCAGCCTGGAAATCGTCAAGCAACTCGAAGCCCGCGCCGGTCCCGGGGCCGGCTAACGTTACTTCACGACCCGCAGCCTGCAGGTTGTGGGCAAGTAAGGTCAGGTTCTCGTCCAGTTCGACCACCAGGTCTTCGGTCACATCAACCGTGATCTGAGCCGAAGTGTCGCCTGCAAGGATAGTTACTGTCCCACTTTGAAAACCAAAGTCCTGGCCGCTCAACGCGGTTCCGTCTTGAGTCTCATAGTCGAACGTCACATCCGCGTCGATGGGATTGTCCAGCGCAACGTCGAAGACCAGCTGCGTCGTGTCCCCGGGATTCCCCTCGACAACCGTAGCGTCTGAAATCGAGACCGTCGCGCTGTCGTCGTTGGTGATCGACAACGTCGCGGTTGGATTGATGGAGCCTGCTTGACCGCTTCCAGAAAAACCTGTCAAGGACAGATCGACAATCTCATCGGCTTCGATGAGTTGTTCTCCAAGAATCTCAATCGGGACCTCCTTGACCGTTTCACCAACAGCAAAGCTGACTGTCACAGGGCCGGAGGTGAAATCAGTTCCGGCTGTGGCCGACACGCCCGTCAGTTCCACGTCGATCACCTCGGCCGTGCTGTCATCATCTCGCGAGAGCATCACGACGTTCGTCGTATTGGACGCATTTCCTTCGAAAGAGGCGAAATTCGTTGAAGAAAAATCGTATAGCGTTGTCAGCAGCCAGCGCGCCTCCAATCCTTCGACCATCAAGCGGCGCTGCGCTGATCGCGCGCTGCGTCGCTTGCGAGTTCGCTGCTCTCTGTTGCGGCGCCTTTTGCTGCGTTTAGCCATCGGAAAATTCCTTGCTATATGGATTATTGATCGAATGATGTTTGGTTTTGGCGAGGGAGTGACAAAGAACATACACTCCATTCATATCTACCGCCTTTGCACTTCCATGCAGTGGTCTGCTGGTTACGCATATTCTTGCGCCACTTTCCAGGATCCAGACACGCTTTCGCGCTGATGATCAGACATCGCAGGCGTTATGACGCCGCCCTCGCTCCAGATGCCGCGAAATTTTGAGCCGTTTAAACCTATTCCCCAGAGCGGTCCACTGAACGCTGCTCGCCCCGCGTCATTGAGGACAGTAGCCTCGAAATCGTCAGAATCCACACCCGCGCTGGTGCCAGGTGCATGCTGTCCGCCCTGAGCCACTTGCTGTAAGGCATCGCTTCCGCCTTCGCTCCAAATGCCACTGATTGAACCCGATCCATCATAAAAGCCTTTGAATGCCGATTCGCCAGCATCGTTGAGTGCCGGAACATCGAAGAGCGTAAAGTCGGTTCCCCCGCGCGCGCCCGCGCCGGGTGCAGCGTCGCCTGTGAGAACGACAGTCCGCCCCAAGTCAGCGTACGCACCTATTGGAGTTGCGCACCATGATGCCATAGCGGTAGCGCATAATGTTCGAAGGAAGAGTCTAGTCATCTTCGCGATCTCAAAAGGTGAAGTTGTTTGCTGAGAGCAGCGCCACTGGCACTGCCAGCAGCTTGTGCATTACCATACAGATTACGCCCAACTACCTAGCAACCGCACCAGATCACTCACCCTAGTTCGGATTCTAACCCTAACAATCCACCTATTCGGGTGCCGCCTGATCAGGTGACATCCCAGGTCCTGTCTAAATTGGTTGACTGTTGATGGCCGTCGTCTTGGTTGCCTCGGGTTTGGCACTGCGGCAGGTCACGTTGAGTGGCGACGATACAGCACACGACACCGACGCGGCTTCGGGCCCCCAACTTTTGGAAAAGTCGCTTCAGGTACGTATGTACGGTATGGACGGACAAGCCGAGAGACTCGGCGATCTCGCCCTCCGACAGATCGTCGAAGACGAACTGGGCGATCTCCAGCTCGCGGTGACTCAGCCGCAGTGCGTCTGCTATCTGCTTCCAGGTTGTCTCTAAGTACAAGCGCCGTCCGGGGTTGGCGGATTTCTTTCGCGGTTCCATTGCAGTCCGTGACACGCTTGTTGTACGCCGTGTGTTCGAGGTCGTGGGCAGAGGCTTCGCCGCTTACGTTGAGGGAACTCCCCTCAAATCACGCTTGTTGCCTCTCTCGCTTCCTGAAATCCGCCCTTCCAGAAGCTTGGCGTCCTCCCCGAGATTGTGTGACCGGATTTATCTGCAAATTGCCTTAGGCCACCTGGGCAACAAAGGTGATTCACGGGTCGAGAGAAGCTCGCATCGCTGCGGGAAACCAGGTACCATCAAAGAACCGTATTTATTCTTGTCACGTTCGCCTTCGAAGCACGCCTAAGTCCATGACGCATGAACTGCCTGCCGAAACTGAAGCCGCTCCGAATTGGTCAGTGCTGCTCGACCAAGCCCGCGCAGGCGATAGCAACGCGTTGGGCCAGCTCTGCGAATTATTCCGTGGTCAGCTGATGGAGGTTGCCCAGCGTCAACTGAGTGCGGACGTGCAATCGAAACTGGGAGCGTCGGACATCGTGCAACAGAGTTTCTTAGAGGCCCAGCGTGATCTACCGTTATTTACAGGTCGCACAGAGTCGGACTTTCGCGCGTGGGTGCGGCGGATTGTCGAGCACAACCTTCTCGATGTCACGCGGCTCTTTCGGAGCACACAGCGGCGTGATACGGCCAGAGAGAAACCGCTCGAATTCACCGACGACATTGATCGAATTCATCATAGCCAGAAGACGGCCAGTAGTCTGATCCGTCGCAAGGAAACAGACGAAGAATTGCTGCGAGCGATTGCTCATCTGCCCGCAAAGAACCAGCGCGTGGTGGAGCTGCGCCATCGACGCGGCTTGAGCCACGCGCAAATCGCTGCAGAACTAGGAATCTCCGAAGTTGCAAGTCGTAAGCTCTGGTCCCGCACGGTCGAACAGTTGCGCGAAATGTTGACAACTCAGAATCATGAAGTCCGATCTTCCACGCCGCGGTAAAAGAACGTCGAACGGCACTACCCGTCGCCCGACGACCGAAGAAGTGGTCGGGCGATTGGACGCACTCTGGTCAGAGGAGCGAGATCTCAGCAAGTCGACGTTGCCGACGTTCATTCCACGAAGAATCGGTCGATACGATGTCCAATGTCTGATCGGACGAGGATCGTTCGGAATCGTCTGTCACGCCCGAGATGAATTGCTCAACCGCGACGTCGCGCTCAAACTTCCGCGCCCCGAAGTACTCGACGACGCGGAGCGGATGGCACGTTTTGAGTCGGAAGCGCGCATCGCGGCCGCACTCGACCATCCCGGCATTGTCCCACTCTACGAAGCGGACTTGCAAGGCGATCAACCCTTCCTGGCGTCCGCCTTCTGCTCAGGTCCAGATCTCGGTCAATGGCTGCAGCAACAATCAGAGCCATTGCACGTTACGGATGCGGTGCTGTTGATGCTGCATCTAGCCGAGGCGATCACGTACGCGCACGAACAAGGTGTCGTGCATCGCGATCTGAAGCCGACCAACATCTTGTTGCAATCACGCGACGGAGATGTTGACAGTCCCTCCAGCCTCGCGCAAGCCATTCCACGGATCACCGATTTCGGCTTAGCCAAGTCGTTAGAAAGTGAGCTGGCCGACACGCGCTCAAGCATGATGATCGGTACGCCTTTGTACATGGCGCCCGAACAGCTTGACTCCGGTTCCGTTGAAGCCGGAAACCCGTCGGTCGATATCTATGCACTCGGCTGCATATTGTTCGAATTGCTCACAGGCCGTACGCCGACGCCTGGGGAAACCTATGTTCATGTCGTCGACGCGTTGCGAACTACGGTCCCCCCGAAATTGCGAACCATCCGCGTCGACGTGTCACGCGATCTGGAAAACGTCTGCGCAAAGTGTTTAGAGAAACGACCAGCAGATCGTTACACCTCGGTAGCCGGGTTGGCCAGCGATTTGACTCGTCTGCTAGATGGACAAGAAGTTCTGGCACGGCCGGTATCGTTGCTTCGACGAGCGTACCGCCAGTTGTCGCGACGACCGCTGCTAACGCTCTCGACAACGTTGGCCGTCGCCTCTTTCCTAAGTGTAGCGGTCCTGTCGTCGCGGTATGCAAGCAATGTAGGCGAATTCAAGGCATCGCTGCGAAACGCCTCGGCGGACTTGGAGGCGAGCCGAAAGACGGCTGCACATTTGAATGACTCACTGGAAGACCTTCGCTATGCCGACCACCTAGCTGCCGCCTACGATGCATTCGAAAAGGGTGACCATGTCGGCGCGCGGGCACTTCTGACGATGTTTCCCTCGGACCATCACCGTGCGAAAACGTTCGGATGGCAGGTCTTGAATTCGCTGACAAGCTTTCCCGACCCCATAGTCCTGCGCGGTCACAAAGGTCCGGTGCGAGAGGTCGTCAAGGTTCCTGGCAAACGGCAACTAGTCTCGGTCGGTGATGACGGGGCAATTCGCATCTGGGATTGCGACTCAGGTGCCGCAATTGATCAGATACAAGCCTCTAGAAGACCGCTGAGTTCGTTGGCCGTCGCTTCCGACGGGAATTTGGTTGCCACTGGTAACAGCTCGCTATCGCTTTGGGATCTCGCCACCAAGCAAAGCAAATCGCTCAACGTTTTTTTTGGCACAACGATCGAAGAGGCTGCCTTTTCGGCAAATGACGAGTACGTCGCCTGTGGTGCACGAAACCGAGGCATTACGGTGCTCGATCTGAAGTCTGACCAGCGTGTGGAGTTGGATACCGATTCCGGAAACGAGGCGCTAATCATCCAAGAGGGCAAGGTCTACGGGATCCACAATGGTAAACTTGGTAGACGCCTTTATGCCTGGGATTTAACTCGAGGCAACAGCCCGCAGCGATTTCCTGCCCCAGCCAAAACCAACGTTAGCTCGGCTGCATTGTGCAATCAGCAAGAACTATTCGCCATCGGAAACTTACATCGCGGAGAGGTTGTGCTCTGCGAGCTGGCCGATGGCGCAGAAATCTGGAGGTCCACGAGCAGGCCTGACTCTTACACCGATATCACTTTCACACCAGACGACGCGATTCTGCTTGCGGGTAGTCGTGACGGCGCGCTCTGTGGCTGGAGCGTTGCTGACTGTTTGGCAGAGGAGCGCCCGCTGCGGGCATTAGAGCCCACCAGTCGCGGATTCGAGATTGCTGCACATGACGCTGCCGTCACGTCAATTTGCAGCATCGACAACAGTCACATTGCAACGTCCAGCGAGGACTCGACGGTGAAGCTCTGGTCGCTCCCCGATCCTCGGTATCGACTCACCCAAACCAGTGTCGATGCGCACCACATCGAGTCAATTCCTGGATCACAAGATCACGTTATCGCCTATGTGAATCGCGACCTCGAACGCGTCGATGCCGAAACGGGGCGCACGTTGTGGCGAGTTGAGTACCACCGCGGACGGCCCGAGAACGAACGTCTACGAGGCAGACTCCGTGTGTCGCGATCTGGGAAGCTCGTAGCTGGCTTCGGCGTGGACTTCGACATTGACGTCCTCAAGGCGGCTGACGGCATGCATGTTTTCAAGTGCAAGTTAGGCAATACGACGAAAGCTGTCGACTTCTCGCCGCACGATCAGTTTGTGGCCGCAACTGGCGTTGATGGGTACGTCTCGGTCTGGGACTTGTCGAACGGCGAGCAAGTCTTTCGACACCGTCTGCCTGGCTGGGGGCTTTGCATTCGGTTTTCTCCCGATGGAAATTTGTTGGCCGTAGGTGGCAACGCCCCTGGAACGCTATTGATCAATACCAGCGATTGGACCGTACGCAATAGTCTCACCGCGACGAGCGGAACCACTTTCATTGCCTTCGATCCAATTCGTGATGAAGCGGCCACAGCACATCGCGATGGAGTAGTCCGATTGTGGAATCGCACGACGTCGGAATCAATCGCACGGCTACAGAGCGATTCTCGATCGACGAGCCTGGACTACCATCCGTCAGACAGTACGTTGGCCGTGGCCGGTGGTGGCGGAGTCGTGCTTTGGGACATGCAAACGCGCCGCCGACTGGGCGAAATCTGGCCGCAGAGAAGGCAACGTCAGCTGCCAATGATCCAGTTTGATAACGCAGGCGACAAACTGACCTGCTTTATGCTATGCGATGACCGTGGTCAGCGAATTACTGGCTTGCTCGAACTCTCGTTAGCCGGTACACCATGACGAATTACGCAGGAAACAAGAAGCAAGGTTACACGCGTTGGTACTGCCTGCCGTCCAGTCAGCACGTGAGGTGGCGTGCAGAAGCAGTTGCAGTAGTCATATCAAGCAACTGGCCGCCGTGGTGCTGCTCCACGAAAACGCCCATCAGTTCCAGTCATCGGGCCGTTGGGGAGACAACTGGTGGTTCGCGGTGGGTCGGCTGTCCCGTCCGAGGTTTCGGAAAGCGGCAGCCTGGCGGTTGGGCATATTTGCTTCTCGGGTACCTGGAATTGGGCATTCGCGCTGACATGGGCAAGCAATACGATTGCGATCTGTAAAACAATGGCATTACTCGCATTGCTTACCACACGCTGTCGGCGTTCAGTTGCCCCAGTCGCTGGGCCCTCATCCTCAACCCAATGATCAACGGCGGCCTCGCCGACTCTCGCTCGCCAGACGATGCGGCTAAGAGCGACTACGCCGCCAACCTCGGTGATCTAAGCATTCTTTGCCAAAGATAATGGCCCTCCCTCGCTAGACGTATTCGACACTTACACTTTGGAGCATTCAGGGCACGGCTTTGCAAACACCTACGCGGACATGTGCCACTGCGTCATCGGCCATACAGGAGTCGTATTCCAACGCAGCGAAATTGCCCTTCGGCAGATCTGCAATGGCACGACACACAACTATCTCTTGGGCGAAAAGAACTTAGATCCGGATCACGACGTGGATGGACAAGTCGACAACGTCAAACAATGCATGTAATTTAGCCACGATCAGGATAATCTTCGCTCGACCTACTCAGTTGTGCTTTTTGAAGGCGGTCCGGTGTTTGGTTTTCCGCCAACTCCGAACACCTAGGCGTGAACGTGAGTCGTCAGTGTTATTCGGGCGCCCGCATCCTGACGATTAGGTGAGTGCCTACTACGATGACTCGGTGCATTTCATGAATTAGCGACTCGATAGGGAAATCCACCGATGGCTGGGAAATCGCACGGCAAGCCGATCGGCTCCGCAGCCAATTGATCATCGCCAGCGGACTGGACAGACCGCTGCGGCGAGCAGCAACGATAGTATGCTCGCCTCGGGCACCGCCAAAAACTCGGTCATGACCATACCAGCGACCAACGTCCGTTGCCAAAGGAGAAAATCGTTTCCATCCGAGTCGCTATCGAAGTCTGCGTCGCTCGCTCCATTGGTCGCATAATCGCCAATCCATTGCGTCAGATCAGCATGATTCACCACTCCATTGCCATCAAAGTCGGGCGGTAGAATGGGAAAATCCTGCGCCATCGCGTAACGGAAAACACCGAAGTGGCCATCACTGTCTTCGTTGAAGAACAGACCTACGCTTCCCACAGCATAGGTCGAGTCCGTGGCAGTCGCCGTCGGTGCTGCGGGCTTCGTCTCGGTCGCCTGCCAAAGGTATACTGACAACTCGGCGCCAACCATCTCCACCTCCATAACCGCGTCGGTCAATGTGTTAACTCCGATGTCGCCTTGGATAAGAAGCGGAATGGGAGCACCGCCGTCGATGCGATAGATTTCAAGCTCGTCACCATGGTCCATAAGGGTCACATAGCCCGATAGCGTGGAAGGATTCCACCGTGTCAGAATGCCCACATTGCCCCTCGCTTCGTTTTCCGGATCGTCAGGAATCGTCGTTGCTTGCGTTCGTGCATAGGTATCCCCAAAGCCGATGCTCACCGAGACGGCCAAGGTGTTGTCCGTAGGATCCGTTGGAATGATCGGCATAGGGTCGCCAGGCGCTGACAGCACCAGGTCGCCGCTGCTTGGATCATGAGTTCCAGGCGTGGCGCCTGCTTCGTTGAATGTCCAGGTGAATGGGCTGCCATCGATAATGCTGCCGTCATTGAAATTGTCGAACCAACTTGATGCCATCGCGTCCAAGCAGGGGAGCAAAACTAGTATCGGTAGCACTATGCAGAAGTTGGCACCGCGGAGCTTCTTCATTGCTGTTTCGCCAGATGCTCAAGAGAGATGTGAATAAGCTTGCTCCTGGAGACTAGTTGACAGAGTCGGAGTCGTCAAATTTGCCAATCAGCGGAATTCCGCAGTTCGTTCGCTGGGTAACGTATAGCTCGACGCCGAAGGTACGAGCCTATCTACTAGAATGTCGCATGGAAACGCCGAAATTTAGCGCCGTACTGGCGTTGCTCCGACGAGTTTACCCCCGAATTCTCGTTTTGACTTCCGCAGGCGTAGCGTCCAGGCGCCACCGGAGGACGAGGGTAAACAGGCAAGCCAAGTAGCACATTCCACACTCGGAGAATTTCTTCTATTCGCGCAACTCGTTGAGTAGTTGATACCGACGTCGGCCCTTGCGAAGTGTGCAAGTTGCAGGCGAGAAGGCTGGCGACTGTCATCAAGTTGACTGCCGAACAGTGCTGAACTTAGGCTTTTTGGGATAGGTATTTGAGTGGTCGGACAGTGCTTCTGTCTGTCACGGCTTGTGCGCGACGGTCTAAAGGATCGCGGGCGGAAACTGCAGATGATCGGCGCTGCGGTCCAATCACCGCCAACAGTTCGCGCATCCCCGAAGTCACCGCGGTTGCATCGACCGTCAGCCGGAAGAAACTTCGCCACGCCGCAAATGTGTCAACTCTCAGACGAGACCTCTGTACTTGGGCCGGCTGGCTATGACGCTATGGTCCATCCGACGCGGCTCATTTTGGGTTCTTGAGTTGTCCCAGCTTCCGTCGGCGCCCTCGTATAAACGAGACGAGCCGTGGCGCTCGGCCCCACGGATCATTCATGCACGAATGCGCTAACGAGGGTTCATTGACGACGCACAGCTAGGCCGAGCCCGACCAATCCCGCGATTAGTGAAAGCGATGCTGGCTCGGGAACCACGGCAACGAAGCCACTGACACGACCCGTCGAGGCGTCGCGCCAGAAGCCCGCGATCTCTCCGGCGTCGTTGATCCCGGTTGGCACCGTCCAGTCAGCGCCCGCAGCAGAGAACGGGATGAATGTGTCGTCGGCGGTGTTGTAGACAAACCCAGTACGATCACCAGTGAGACTATCGCTATAGTCGCCTACTAGCAGTCCGGTGTCGTTAGCGCCCCATACGAACGTGAACGCCTGGCCGGGAATTGTAACAGTCGTAAACGTCGATCCTCCGTCGCTGTTATACCAGCTGCTCCCGAAGAAGTCGCTGCCTCTCTGGCCGATGGCGTGGCCAACAACGAGACCATTATTGTTGATATCTGTCGCGTTGGTCTTCAGTACCACGTCACCAGGCTCGCCGGGGAAGTCGATCGATGTCTCCGACGCATCTGTCGCTCGCAAGAATCCGCCTGTGGCAAATGGATTGCCGGACCCAACAACGACCCCAGCGTTATTGATCCCGTTTGCAGCGGCATCGGTCAGCCACAGCGGCTGGATGCTGGTGGTTCCGCCGCCGGCGGAGCGGACAAAAGCGTCTTGGCCTGGCAAGGGCGTGTTGACACCACCAACAGTATCTCCCGCATCGTTGATACCCAAAGCGAACGTGTCGGCAGAGTCGACCTGAAAGAACGCGAAGCCGGATGATGTGCGGACGAACGACTCCGTGGCATCTGCGACGGTGCGATAACCTACGATGTCGCCAGCGCTGTTAATGCCTCGTGCCTGCACCACATCGGCGTTTGGAAAATCAATGATCTCTGTCACTTGCACACCGTAGGCTAGCGAGGCGACGCTGGTGGTCATGATCATGCTCATGAAGAGCGATGGAAAGCGATTCATTAGGAGCAACTCCTGCAGTGTAAAGGGAGAGAGGATGGGGGCAAGATGCGATAGTACTGCTTATGCAGATCATTTGTCATAACACGCTTGAAAGAACAGCAGCTTTCGCCGCACTCTCCGGGTCGTGTTAAGAAGGTGTTTTAACCGCTAGGTGCGAGGGCTGTAGAAGCGGCAACTCTGCGGCACCTGGTCAACTCACTGGTATTGGTCCAACTTCATGCCAGTTTCTGTACGGATCAGCTCACCAAACGAGAGCCAACTGCGGGCATTACAAGCGCCCGCCGCTCACTGAAGAGCGACGTGAGTGCGTGTTATTCGCCGCTGTGAACTCAATGACTTCGCCGAGCGGCGACGAAGCCAACTATAATTATCAGACCCAACGTGCAAGTCGTCGGCTCGGGCACGACAACAGACACGGATCGCAGGACGAGGTCATTGTTCGTGACGCCCGGCGCACTGAGGACACTCACCCCCAGGAAGTTCGTGCCTGCAAGGTCAGCGGCCGGAATGCCAAAGTCCGCGAAGGGGTCCTCCATCGCCGCGAAGGGCAGGAACACCGAGAACGGCTCGTCTTGTCCACCAGGCACGTCGACGGCGAGTATCCGCGAGAACCCCGTAATGAACCCACAATTTGCGCCACACACGGAGGTGGCCTCGTCTCGATTCCCGATCGACATGCCGACTTGTAGGTCTGCGGAACTCGAGCCGAAGACCAACTCGATACCGCCGTACTCGCTGAAGTCGGATGAGTACGGGGTGGTTGGCGTGCTTGGACCGAATGTTGATCCGTCACCGCTTCCGTCCCAATCCAAAAACATGTTGACATGGATGGTGGGACCGCTTTCCCAGAACAAGCCGCGAATGGGATCGACGCCGAACTCCCAGGAGTCGCCGGGGTCCCCGAAGCCGACAAAGAACTGGGAGTCTCTTTCGCCGCCGAGGATGGTTGGGCTTATCGCAGGCACTTGAATACCCGCCTGTCCGTTGGCGTCTAAGACACCCGCGGTTTCCGACCCGAGACTGTCGGTTCCTACGGCGATGTCGAAACCATCGATTAAGATCGGCGGTAGTGCGGCGGTCGACGAGCCGACGAACGCGAGAAGGGCGGAAAGTGCAATTGAAACGGTGCAGCATCTCATCAGTAGCAACTCCAGGTTAAGATAGATGGGCGATGTGACGAAAATGCGCTTTTAAGCCATCTGCAATCCGATTGCAATATGCTGACTTGGAATAATTCCATCACTAGCAACACTGCTCGCGTGGCGCTAAAGAGAGCATTCACGCGGTGCTATGACCCGCAGACATGAACGGGAATCGGCAAGAGGACCAATAGGCACTCCCACGGCGGGGTCGGCAGAATCCGGGTGCTCCGCCTTGGCTAAAGCGCGTCGGATGCATCGGTCTGTGCCGTTAAGGAACTCAGTAAACTGACGCAGGTGTCTTCGCCGGGAGTAGACCTCAGCGAGTTCGACAGGTCGCTAAGCCGCTGAAATTGGTCCAACCTCGTGTACGAAGCGGAAACGCTACCTGCGTGAGATCGATGAAAACGCCTTACTCTAATTCATCGCCAAACGGCTCTGGATAACCGTCACTGCTGAGTACAAGACTAGGAGCACGCAGGCCAATGGTTCTGGCACTGGTCGAAACTTAGCCAGATAGGCGCAGAGGCAAGCAGGAAGGGAGCCCTGCACTCCATCGTAGCCGCCCACGTAGACTTCACCCAAGGAATTAGTTGCAACCGCGTCTGCCCATCGAAAAGGCGGCTCTTATGGGGCATTGCCGCCTATTCCTTGGATGCAAATATGTACTCCGCCTTTACAAATGCCACTCGTGATACTGGCTTCGTTTCCATCATCTTCTTCGCAATCGCAGCCATGGCATTCTCGTTCCCCATTGGACATGGTGCACCAAGCTTAACATCTCCCTCATCATCCATGCCCAGCATAAGCACCGCGTGTTTCTCCAAGTCAAACACTGTGCCGTCAATCTCAATCTTCCCCATTGCGGTTGCTCCTTATTCCGGATTGTCCGTCTGGTATTCCTTCCACAGCTTGTTCAGAATTGGCGTCACAAACCGCCAGCCCTGCTTGCGACGTCCATTCATTGTTACTCATTCCACACCGCTGGCAATACTGCGCCCGGCACATGGAATGTGGGAGTTGTCATGACACTGTAACGACACGGGCTAGGCGGCTAGCTACCACCGGTTGAACCAAAGATCCCAATCTTGATGGCGGCTGTCATGGTCACTTGCTCCGCTTCTAAAAAAGACGGATCACGGCGTCACGGCTGGTCATCCAGATACCGCCAACGCGGATTGCCTCTGGCTTGGCGCCTCCGGAACCACGGCTGCGGCATCGAAGCAGTGCACTAGGATCACGGCCTGCTGGCACCGCCCTTCGCCGACGGTGAGAAGGGCGCGGAGGTCTTTCGCGTCGAGATCAGCCTTTCCCGGTACTGTTCCGCCGGATACTAGACAACGAACGTCAGACTGCCGATCATTGGATTACGGTCCTAAATCCGTCGGTTGTTGCAAAGCGATGTCTTGAGGGAGACTGGGACGAACCGGCTACGTAAGGATTTCAAGGGCGTGGAGCGGCCCCTTGTTGCGGTTGGCTATCTTTTTACGAAGTCGCGTCGGCTGCATGCCGAGAGTGCGTCGGTCTGCTGGACCTGAGCTAGGTATGGAATGCTATCGGAGACTATTGTTCCTCGTCTACCTTGGCGAATAAGTTGAGCGGGCCATAGCCGTGGCCAAGATTCGGGTTTGATGCGATGGCTGAGGTAACAAAACGCTTCGCAGTATCGACAGCGCACACCACGTCGTTTCCTTCTGCCAAGCCCGCCGTGATAGCGGCCGACATGACACAGCCGGTACCGTGCGTGTGTTGTGTATCAATTCGAGCTGAGGCTAGTCGATGGAATTGACCGTCCGCTCGGAGCAAATCGATAGAATCACCGTCCAAGTGACCGCCCTTGATCAACACGTTTGCCACTCCAAGCTGAGAGATAGCCGTTGCGGCGGCTTCCATGGATGCAAGACTGGACACCTCCATATCGGCTAACCTTGCGGCCTCTGGCAAGTTGGGTGTGACGAGTGTTGCGTGAGGTAGGAGCTGCCTTCTGAGTACTTTCACGGCATCTTCATCGATCAATGGAGCCCCATGTTTGCTGACCATTACCGGGTCGATCACCAGTGGGAAAGAGAACCGGCGGGCCTTCTCGGCGAGTGCTTCAATGACTGCCGCATTTCCCAGGGCTCCCGTTTTTGCCGCTGCCGGTGGAATGTCATCGAGAACAGCATCCAGTTGCGCGAGAACGAATTCCGGAGCGAGCACCTCTACAGATGCAACTTGCTGAGTGTTTTGCACAGTCAGCAACGTCACTACGCTCATCCCGTACGCGCCATGTTGATGAAAAGTCTTGAGATCGGCCTGCAGACCAGCCCCGCCCGATGGGTCGGACCCTGCGATGGTTAGCGCAACGGTCATGTTTTGTTCTCCAGGGGAGCCGAGAAAGACTCCAATTGGCATCGCATGGCAGCAAACACCGTGGATTTATTGAATTGATTCATTTTACTGTGAATCGAAAACATGGAGCCAGGGTCGCGCACAAGTCAGTGAGCGTCTGAAGCAAATATCGGTCGCTAGGATAACCAAGCTAAATCGAATCGACGTCTATTGGTACACCGAAGTAAGTTAACTGCCACTGTAGACGCCCCCGCCGTCTAAGGACTTTTGGCTGCTCTTCATTCATTGAGCTCGACGTTCGAGCGATCTATGAACGTCGGAAGGGAACTTGCAACCTCTAAGTACCGCAAAAGGTCTTATAGCAAGCCGTAAATTTACGCGAAGCCGGCTCCGCGTAGTCTTCGTCACCCGTTCGCTCCTCAAAGGGACGAGTGACAACCTGTAGCAATCGCTCGAACAACGTCATATTGTTTTGGTTAGAGGCTGCTTCAAGTGCTTCCTCTACAAGATGGTTTCGAGGTATATAGATTGGGTTCACCGCCCGCATGTTGACCGCAATCTGTGACGCTGGCTGCTGAGTCAGTCGGCTCTGCCAACGTCCCAGCCACGATCTAATGACATCTGCAGACGGGAACAAGCTTTCCAGTGTCTCTGGTTTTCCATCCGCGGCATCAGCTAGTCGGCGGAAGGCCAAGGTATAATCGACTGCGTTTCTCTGCAATAGCTCGAGCCAATCACGGGCCAAAGTATCGTCTGCTGCAGTGTTTGTCTCGGGGCTTAGGCCAAGCTTACTTCGTACTCCCGACAGCCATAAACGTTCATATGTGGACACGAATCCGTCAACGACTTCCGTCGCTGCTTCAACCGCCTGCTGTGGCTCGTCATAATGCATCAGCGGGAGAATCGTTTCGGCGAAGCGTGCCAAGTTCCAACGAGCTATCTTTGGCTGATTGCAGTACGCATATCGCCCGTGCACATCAATTGAACTGAATACGGCAGCCGAATCGTATGCCTCCATAAACGCGCACGGACCATAGTCGATCGTCTCTCCTGAGATGGTCATGTTGTCGGTGTTCATTACACCGTGGATGAAGCCAACAGACATCCACTTGGCGACGAGTTGAGCTTGTCGATCGGCCACCGCTTGAAGTAGCATCAGAAACCGGTGATCTTCATCCGCCAACTCCGGATAGTGACGCTCGATCACATATTCTGCTAAGTCGCGAACGTCATCGTATCTTCGTCGGGATGCAAAATACTCAAAAGTTCCTACACGCAGATGACTTGCTGCAACGCGAGTTAAGATTGCGCCGGGCAGCGGTTGCATCCGCATGACGACCTCCCCTGTGCTCACAGCACCCAGTGCGCGAGTTGTCGGAATACCCAAGGCATGCATCGCTTCACCGATCAGATATTCACGCAGGACGGGGGCAACCGCCGCTTTACCGTCACCACCACGCGAAAAGGGAGTCGGACCGGAGCCCTTGAGCGCAATGTCACGGCGATTACCGTCGCGATCGATTACCTCTCCCAACAACAATGCCCGTCCGTCTCCGAGCTGAGGCACGAATCCACCAAACTGATGTCCGGCGTAGGCCTGTGCCACCGGATACGCCCCAGGCATCATGTCTTGTCCTGCGAATACTCTAGCGAGACGATCTGAATCCGACTTCTCGAAGTGCAAACCTAGTTCATTGGCGAGAGCAGCATTGAATTGCAGCATCTGCGGAGCTTGAATCATCATGGGATCACAGGCGACGTAGAAGTCGGGTAGTCGATCAGCGAACGTGCGTGCCAGCTGGTACGATATAGCCGGCTCGGCTTCGTGGCTGTCCGACCCTTCATTTCTAACATCTTGCCGTCGCAAAATCCTCTCGCCCCCAGTGAGTTCGCTGAATAGTGCTGTCGCCCACAGTGTCTGATTCGCCCTGGGCCAGAATGGCTGCTGGATTGTATCATCTCTGGCGTAGATCGTTGGCGGGAACGCCTTCAACGGAACCAGCAGTACTTCCATATAGTTGGCAGTTTTCGTGGCTTCACCCGCATAAACAGCCTCTATCAACCGCATCGTGTGCGTTTGAAGCTGACCTTGGCCGTACACTCACCAGGATTCCAACGAGCGTAGCTGCTCGACAAGTTCACTGCAAACGGACATCCAGTCTGCCAGCACAAGACGATTTCAGCACCTGTGACGTCATCGGGTCAGCGCAACAGGTTCCGCACTCCAAATTCTCCCGACTCGAATACTCCTTTGCATGTTTGCATGCGATTGTGCGGTGACCACACCGAGATTCTCGTGATTCTGTCTAGGTTGAAGCAAGCACTTGCAATCAACTTGCATGTATTGTAATTTTGCAATTGAGTTGCATCTGCGCCCTGTTCAAGGGCCAGTCTTCTATCTCATTTCACCGAGAACCGACCCCATGAACCAGCTTTCCTTAGAGCTGTCAAAAATTAGCATCGTATTCGCTATGACAGACTGTTTTTGCTCCGCAGACATTCTTATGCAAGGTCACAACGAACGATAACTTTTCTCGTTCGTTGCCAAAGCTATTGCGACGTCGGCGGGGATCCTGGCAGAGGAGCTACTGAACAAGCGTCAGTGAGATTTCTGCTTGCTGGTGCTCGTAAGAGGTAAACACATGAAAAAGTTGGAAGTAGAACACTATCGTCGACAGCTACTGGCGCTACGATCGCGCCTTCGTGGAGAGACGCAAAGCCTGGCGCAACGTGCCTTAGATACTGGCGGCAGTAGCCTTATGCCGATCCACATGGCCGAACGGGGCACGGACGAAGCATCGCGCGAATTTGACCTCATGCTTTGCCATCAGGAAGCGAGCACGATGGATCGCATCGATGCGGCGCTGCGGCGCATCGAAGAAGGCGCCTTCGGTATCTGCCTGGGAACTGGAAAGCCAATTCCGAAAGCCCGGCTAGACGCGATTCCGTACATCGAATACTGCGTTGAGCACGCAGAACAGTTGGAACAGAACTAGATCCATTGATTCACCGAAGCGAGCCGAGCAGCCGGTCGTAATCGAGTTAGGAAAGCAAGTATGTCTACCTCAGCATTTTCGGAAAGGCAGACCATCGAACAAGTTGAGGAGGGAGTCGAGTTGTCCCCCAAGTTCGATGAACATGGGCTAATCCCTGTAGTCACTTCGGACTTCAGCTCTGGTGAAGTACTTATGCATGCCTACATGAACGCCGAGGCACTCACGCAGACGATCAAGCTGGGCGAAGCGGTCTATTGGAGCCGCAGCCGAGAATGCCTCTGGCACAAGGGCGCAACAAGTGGCTTGGTACAGCGACTCCACGAGATTCGAATCGACGACGACCAAGATTGCATCTGGCTGCGCGTCGACGTACAGGGCGGGGCCAGTTGTCACGTGGGATATCGCTCCTGCTTCTACCGAGCCATACCGTTTGGCGATCAAGCCGATGAACCGCTTGGATTTACGGAGACGCAAAAGGTGTTTGACCCTCAGGAGGTCTACGGTGATGCCCCAAACCCAACCAAACTTTGAACCACTTACCGTCATTGTGAAAGAACTTATCGGTTGCAAGTTGAAATGCACATGTGAGCCCCGTCCTAGCATCAATCTGTTAGCGAACTGGCTCGCGGCTGATTGAAAAGTCCCGTAAGCAAGCTGCCCGTGTCTTCGGGCGACCAAAATTGCAAAACCAGGAAGGACGACAACAAATATGCAACCTACAACAACACAGCCAATCACTGCCTGGGACGCGAAAGCCGTCGCAGAATTTGCCACCGGTAGCGCTGACGTTCTGGTACTCGAACGCCGATCACTGGACCACCTCGGCACGGCCATTCAGGCAGGCCGCGTGCACGAATACTTGGCACCGGTAAGCCGACAGAAAGTTGCTTTTGAGGTTCGCGCTGGACTGGGTGAGCTAAAGATTAGGTCGTCAGAGTTGGCGTCCGACCTAATCAGTCTGATGACTTCTTTCCTCGATCAGTTCGACCTGGAAAAGGCGAGACTGAGGATCGATCTAATGCGAAGCCAGCCGTGCCCAAAATTCCACTGTGACAATGTCAATGTTCGCCTTGTCACGACTTATTTCGGTCCAACCACCGAGTACCAGTATACCGGGGAGTGCACCACCCATGTCGCACCCTTGTGCGGATTAGTGTTCCTCAAGGGAGGCCGCCACCCGACCCATCGAGATACCGTGCATCACCGCTCGCCGGAAGTACCCGCAGGCGAGAAGCGTCTGTGCGTGGCCATTGACTACTGAGTGAACTCTAGTTGAGGAGTCGACCGTGAGCGACGACGTTTTCCCAACCTCTTATGAACATTGGCGACACTGCATCGAGGTGCTTGGCGGAATACGACTGACGCCGAGCTACATCAACAAGCGCCTTTCAGAGATGCAAGATGAAAAGCACGCAAAGACGAAAGAGTTTGCCAGGCTTTACGGAAGTGATCACCTTCAGCAAACAATCGCGTGGTTTCGTCGAGCAGCAGACGAGCTGTCGTGAGAACTCCGATGACACGTAGAGTCCTAGTCGATAGCGACTTTCAGCCGCTCACTTATGCTCGTCCGGCAATTGAAACGGCTTCTTGACTACTGGTTTTTGTACCAACCCCATACGGATCGCTTGGGTACTAACCGTAATGCGCTTCACCTGGCCATTAACGACGGCTCTGACCTTCTGCAGATTAGGCTTGAACTTGCGACGTGTTATGCCCGTTTTCTTGGTGCCCACGCCGCCCAGGTACTTCTTCTTGCCGCGCGTTGTCACGCGATTGCCCATCCGAGATTTCTTACCGGTATAGAAACACTGTCTGCCCATAGTATTTACTCGCGACTGTAAGTTGTGACCTATTGACTAACACGCATTCCCTAAGGGGACGGAGGCAAGCTGCGAGGTTGATGCCTTGTTTTGTGATGTCGTGCCATGCAGGTGAAAAATCCGCAGTGACTTGAGGACCCAGTAGCCAGCGGGAGCTCTTTGCTTTACAAGGTCAACTCTCGCAACTTCAAAATCCAACAAGTGACAAATGCGCGGATCGTCCATTCGACCCGTCGCACATCACCAGGATTGCAATCTACGCCATGTGCAACTAAATTGCAAGTGTATTGCGTTCGCAGCTGAGATGCCGCTGCCTCTGCAAAGAATTGCAATGCGGTGCAGGTAGCTGTTGGCCTTGTCTGCGCTTTTCATCGATACATGCCTATACTTCACGGAGCAGAATCTTGAACGTGAAAAATACCGAGGCAGACGTCGCGTGGGTGAAGCATGCCTTGCAGGGGGCGGCATTGCGAGTCACCGCTGCGAGAGTCGCTGTCCTGAAGTCACTGGCGGCAGCAAAAAAGCCGATGAGTCATGCGGAGCTTGTTGAAGAACTCTCTGAGTATGGATTCGACCAATCGACGCTTTTTCGTTTTCTGCACGAAGCTGCTGACGCTGGCTTGGTATCACGACTTGACCTCGGCGGCAAAGCAAGACGCTTCGAGCTGCGAAAAACCGATGAGGACGTTCAGCCCATACACGCACATTTCATTTGTATCGACTGTGGCGAACTAACGAGTCTGAAAGACTTTTCTGTGGAGGTTTCGACATCTCATGGACGGAGTCACGATAAGCTCGGAACCTTTACCGAGATCATGATGCGCGGGTACTGTGGGGTCTGCAAATCCGGCTGAAACAAATGCCTGACATACTCAAGGTTGCTGGCGGCTGTGTCTACGACCCGATCAACAAGATCGACGGTCAGGTTCGTGACATTTGGATGCGGGACGGCAAGATCATCCTACCTCCGAGTGATCCTTCGGCACGCCCAACGCGAACATTAAACGCCAGCGGGTTAGTTGTGATGCCGGGCGGGATCGACATGCACAGCCATTTCGCTGGGCCGAAAGTGAATGCCGCTCGGAAAATGCGACCCGAGGACAAACGGAAAGCGGAGAAGATCCCACGCACCGCGACCACGCATAGTGGCACGATGGGCAGCGTGCCAAGTACGTTTGCTACTGGGTACAAGTATGCAGGACTTGGGTATACCACAGCCTTTGACGCCGCAGTTCCACCACTGTCTGCCCGACATGCTCATGAGGAACTTGCCGACACCCCGTGCATCGACAAAGGCTTTTTTGCACTGTTGGGAAACAATCATTACGTAATGCGGTCGATTGCGGAAAAGGAGCCCGAGAAGCTGAAGGCGTTCGTCGGCTGGCTGACAGGAGCCGCGAAAGCGTACGCTATCAAGTTGGTGAACCCAGGAGGGGTGGAGGTATGGAAACACCGACCTTCTGGCAATGTTCATACGGTCGATGAACCGGTCGATTACTTTGGAGTCACTTCACGGGAGATCATTCGCGGACTAGCCAGAGCTGTAGACGAGCTACGCATGCCACACCCAGTTCACGTGCATGCGAACAATCTTGGATTGCCGGGCAACTGGGAAACCACGATGCGGACCATGGAGTCGCTCGAAGGCCACCGTGGACATATCACTCACATCCAGTTCCACAGCTATGGTGGTGGTGACGGCGATGAAGACACTTTCTGCTCCCGCGTTCAGCCGTTGGCCGATTACGTCAACTCCCATAAGAATATCACTGTTGATGTGGGACACGTTGTATTTGGCCAAACGACCAGTATGACCGGCGATGGACCTTTGGGTTACTTCTTGCATAACGTTTATGGCACGAAGTGGTTCAGTTCCGATACTGAAATGGAAGCCGGATGTGGAATCGCACCGATCGAGTACCGCAATAAGAGTATGGTACACGCCTGGCAGTGGGCCATTGGCTTGGAGTGGTATCTGCTTATCAACGACCCGTGGCGAGTCGCCATGAGCACAGATCATCCCAATGGCGGTTCCTTTCTCGCTTATCCGCAGGTCATCCGGCTACTGATGGATCGAACTTATCGACAGGACGTGATGAATACAGTTCACCCCAAAGTCCGAGCGGGTTCAGTCCTTGCCGATCTGGATCGCGAATACACCTTGAATGAAATCGCTATCATCACACGTGCAAGCCCAGCGAAGCTGCTCGGTTTGAAAAACAAAGGGCATCTCGGTGTTGGCGCGGACGCGGACATAACAATCTACACTCCTCACGAGAACAAGGAAACGATGTTTGAATTGCCTCGCTACGTGATCAAGTCCGGGCACATCATCGTTGAAGATGGTGATATTCGAAACAACTATTTTGGCAAAACACTACACATTGCTCCTGAGTTTGACCAGGGAGCCGAAAACGACATCCGCAAGTGGTTTGAGGATTATTACTCGATCCGGTTCCGGAATTACCCAGTATCTGATGACTACTTGCACGATGCGGAGCAAGTGATGTGTGTGTAACACACTTCACGTGCAATCTCAACTTGCCATTCGTTTATGTTGCCAGTTTCGCCTAAGCCTATGCCAACTTACGAATATGAAACGATCCCTCAAGCGGATTCCGAAAGACCGACGAGACTCGAGGTGTGGCAAAGGATGAATGACGACCCACTGACTGAACACCCAGAAACCCGCCAGCCTGTTCGACGCATCATATCGGGCGGATTGACAATTCCGTCGAAGAAGAGTGACTGCTGTACTTCCAAGTGCAGTTGCGGTTGAACGGAACTCGATGCAAAAACCAGGACTGATTCCACAGGAACTAGATGGGTACGTACGCGGATTCCTCGAAGCTGTAGGCAAATACTCGGGCTGTCTTGTCGTCGATGATCCAACCGTGGAAAGATATCTGTTTGGCAAATGCTCGCTTCACTATGAACGGGTGTGTTAGCAGATTCTCAATTTGACAGAGGACGTGTTCGCAGATCATCAAGGTACACCTATCTGTTACCGAATCAGGCGAGTAGTTGCTGTCGACGAGATGGCGAGTTCCATTGTCAAATCTAAGTCGGAATTTACCGACATCTGTGTCGCCATCGTTCATCGGCTGAAGCCAATAACGAATGACTCCGCTGTCTAGACGACCGCATACAATGACATGTCGAAAATCGCATTTGTCAAACAATGCTTCGACGTCGTCGAAAGCAAGTTCTTCGTGATTGTCACATTCCACTTTTGAAGGCACTGATGCACCGATATGCTGCAAAATGACGAACCGACCTGGCTTTGCGAAGGATACGTTATCGGGAGCCGTACCCAATTCCGAGCAAGCGATCATCAACGTATCCCGCTCACGGACATCCGTCGGGCGAATGAGATCACCGGCGGAACCGAAAACCCCCGTTGGAAAGCGATGAAGGTCTGCCTTCAAGCGGAACATCAGCTATCTCACGAGTTGAGCTTGGCCCGAACTCAGCTAGACGGTGGCAACCACGTTAAGGATGAGTGGTGAAGCGAGATCAGCACTTTGCCATTGACCTTGTGATACGCGAAGGTGTAATCAGCGCGGGTCGCATCGCCTTTCTCGTTGACAAAGGTGTAGTGACCCATGTCCTTATAACCAAGGCCACCAGCCTTCAGAATGGGCCCGACAGCACTTTGAAACTCCACGTGCTTCCAGCCATTGTTTAGGAATCCACCATCATTTGGGTAGTCCTCATTGCCTCCTACGAAGTAGGATCTCGCGCCCGCCTCATCCAGGCGGATTACATCTGCCAAGGTTGGTTTGAACAACACCGGCTCATCGGGCGAACCAAAGTCATAGAGCCCAAGAAGTGTCTCCACGTCTTGGTCGACAACGGCCTTTGCCCACGATCGTTGTGCGCTGATCACTTCTGCTTTGGTCATCTTTTCGAACGATGTCATGAGAACCTCGCGGATGGCTAAACGGAATGTTAGGGATTGTCGAGGAAGCCGGCCGATTGGTCAAGCCTGCTCGCCACTCAGGACGCCGGTTGTTCATTGTGCGTCTGCGGTCGGAGTTTGCTTAGTATATCTCGCACGAGTAGGAGTCTAGCGGCCGTTCGCCATCGCTTCAGGCAAGGCGGCACTGAACCATTGCAGCTCCTTCGCTATGCCGTCTGATAAGCGAGCTTGTCGTAGCTCCTCGGGCAAGACGCCCCAAGCGTACGTTTCGATCTCGAAGTGCGCCAACTCTGGCATCTCACGAGTGGCAATCTTCAAACATTCGAGTATCTGTTTTCTGGATGTCTGCAAAAACCCAAACTGCTCAAGGAAGATGGGCACATGGAAGTGAATACGCCATTGGCTCGTCAGCTCTTCTGGGTCAATGACCGTAACTAATGCCGCTATCAAGTCCTCAAACAAGACTGGCTCGGCATCCGGTGACGCTCGAATGACTGTTTGATGCAGGTAGCGATCTTCGGCAAACGAGCGAAGCTGATGTAACGCGTCAGCACGCTGCTCAGGCACGATTTCGTCAAACGGCAGGATAATCGCGGAGGACACTTGGACCTTGCCGACGTGAATTCCGGCCGCTTTCAATACTCGAAGCGCAGCAGCCTGCTCTTCGAACATGACTGCGGAATGGCAGATGTCATGACACACACGGATATGCCGACGAATCTGCATTTCATCACCATCGGCGAGCAAATAATCCTCAAAGAAGCGAACAACATCTTGCGCTCGGTCCAAGACGCAACCCGGCTCTGGCTCCAGGCACAAGTAAATCAACCTACCACTCTCTTCTTCCAATCTCACGAGACGATCAGTAACCGTACGCAAGTTGGCAGCAGCTGCCGATAATCGGCGTGCGTTTGCCGCAGGCGTTCCCCACTGTATTGGAAGGGTCGAAATGCTGCCTTCCATCGCCGCTGGTAGCAGAGTGTCGAGGATCTCGATCAGATCGAGCGTGTAATCAACACGTGGCTGCTCGGACCAAGTCGGTCTATAGACTTCGTGTTTGACGACCGGTTGATGAAAGTCGCCGTAGGGAAAACCGTTGAGCGTAAACGGAGCCAGACCGGCCTCAGCTAACCATGCTGCGAATTCTTCGGCTTGGTCTTCTTCACGTAGCTTGCGAGCTGTTCTGGCTGAAAGCCAAAGCCCAATGCCAAGCGGGTCGTCCGGTACAAATTGCTCTTTCACAGCGACCGCGTGCTCCCCAAGATTGGCTCGCGTCGTTTCCAAATCTGCGCCCGCGTGAACGTTCGTACAATAACCGACCTGAATCGTAGGGATATTCATGATCGCAATCTTGTCTTCCTGAAAGCGGAATCGCTATTTGTTTCGCGGATGCATAGCGTCTATTTGTCCAAACACTCAAGCAATTTGACTTCAAACTCGTTCCAGCCTGACGTCTTTCGGTCCAGGATAATCTCGAGGCGACTATCACGCCGATAGGCCGAAGGAGCGTAGGAGGTTCCATCTTTAGCGCGATTGATCATCCACCAATCGCCTTCACATCGAAACACGCCTTTCAATCGAACGATTGGATGAACGTATCCCAGCAGGTCGAGCAGCTCGTCTCGGTCGAAAATGTCGTCTACATGAAAGATCCAGCCGCAGGCATCGTAGCTCGAGTCGTCGTTTTGGAACCGGAGTGGGTGGCCTGGAGTGGGCGTTCGATGAGCATGATCGTCCCAAAGCTGATCGCTAGAGTTATCTTCAGCACGATGATCGTTCTCCAGAGCGAGATCAAGAACTGGCAACTCAGCTTGTTCTGATTCTGGCGATGGGTGGGCATCGTCAAAAAGGGGAAAACGGACTGTGTCGAATTCCATATCCATCAATGCAGGGTCAATTACGCCGAAGCTGGTCTCCATAATCAGTTGTTTCGGAGGGCGGAAGCTCTCGACCCAAGCGCGACAGCGATCAATCAACTCGCGATCACGACTGTCGGTCCAATTCAACACAACGATATCTGCTAATTGCACCTGGTCTTGAAAGACTGCTGTCTCGCGCCAACGCACATCCTCAAAATCTTTTGGATCGATCAAGCAGATGATATTGCGAAGGTCGATTGCACTGGCGAAATCCGGGCTGCGGAGAATGTCGACGACTTTCGCCGGGTGACTGACGCCAGAAGGCTCTAGGATTAGTCGGTCAGGTTTGGTGCGACGGATGAATTGCGCTAGCAATGGTCGGAATACCAGTGCCAGCGTACAACAGGCGCAACCTCCTCCCAACTCTTCGACAGCGATGCCTTCTAGGCTTGAATCAACTAAAGCATGGTCAATGGAGACCATTCCGAATTCGTTGATAAGGATAGACCACTGCTCACCAACGGAGCGTTGATCGATCAGCTTCGCGATGGCAGTTGTCTTTCCCGAGCCAAGAAAACCGACAATCACATTGGTCGGTATTCGCTTTCCTTTTTCCCACGCCATTTTCAAGCACCTCCCGCAATCAGCGCACTCCAACTGCTTCTGGGGCAACTGCGGCTACTAACGAGGTGGCTGACTGTAGTCTCGCCTCAGCAAAAGACGCTTCAGTCTCCCAGATTCTTACACACGTTGCCGTCACGTCGGTGTCCCCCAATAACTTTGGGCAAACGACCTCTAACAAGTAACGAGCCATGTTTTCCGCGGTAGGGTTGTATGGAAGCTGATAGTACTTGCACGGCTCAACCATCTTGATTGCGCTGAGGCCGTTTTCGTCAGCCTGGTTTAGGATAAAGCCATGATCCCAGTGTTCATCTAGCCATCCCTCGAAGCGTGACTTGAGTTCCGCAAAGTCAATCACTCTGCCAACCGAGTCGACATCGTTGCTCGTCACGAAGAAGTCAGCAACATAGTTGTGGCCGTGAAAGAACTCACACTTACCGCCATGTTGGTGAAGGCGGTGTCCCGCACAAAACTTGATGCGACGCATTATCTCTAGGTTCATAAGTGTCTTTCCTGGCTTCCTGATGTATCCGAGCAATAAGAACGATTCGATCGGTCCTTGGTCTGCAGCAGATAACCTATTCTTTGTAGTTGGCATTTCATCTGGACAGCAACCTTTCGCGCCGAACCAAAATGCATACCCCGTATGAGACAGTCTTACCTGCTGGCATATGGGTTACAGGCAAGTAAAAATGGTACATGCAAGCGAATTGCATGTAAACGCACCTGCCGTTCTGGCTGCAATGCAATTGCTGACTACATGGCGTTTCAGAAGCGATTGCAGCAGGACATGAATTGAAACCCTTTTTAAGGTCCCGTGGACCTTCCCCATTCCATCTGTTTCGAGGCGTTTCTGCGTTTGAGCTTGTTCCTAAAGCCAGCGGATGACTCAATCGTGGCCATTGGGGATGATAGCTTTTGCAATTACATTGCATGTGAATTTCTCTTGGTTTTGTGAAGCAACAGGTGACAAGCTTAGAAAGCCACCTTGGCGCTTGCGGTACGCCACGCATGTCTTAGTACACGTGCGAGGCGTCTTCTGATGCCGCCTCACGAATGGCGGCAGTTCTTTTCAATTGGGAAGAGTCCGCAGACGCTGCGTTGTCGCAAGACCATAGCTCACTCGGCTTCGTTGACTCTGCGGATTTTTGTAGATGCGCTACTGGCGTACTGCCGACACTAGCTCTAACCGATTCATTGCCACAGGGAGAGTCCAATGCGGAAATCTTGCTTGTTCGCGCTAACATTCATGCTAGCGACGCAGTGCTGTTTTGGAGCGAATTATTCCGAGCAACTACGATCTGCCGCAGAAGGTGGAAAGACGACCTATGTAATGTTCCATAGGGGCAACAACCGAGCGACTCAACAGATGGCTAAAGTTGTTGAATCTGTTGTTAAACGAAATGGCGAAAAATCCACGTGGGTACAGGTAAGTCTGGCGGATCCCGATGGCGCGGAATTAGTTCGTAAGTTTGACGCTACCCGGATTCCGATGCCAGCCGTCTTTGGTCTGGCGCCAAACGGAGCGGTCACTGGAGTTTATCGTATGAAGGTGCATCCGCAGCAATTGCAGAATGCCTTGCTTACCCCCAGGCATGCAGAGATGGTCAAAGCGTTGCAGGGCCAAAAGATCGTCGTTGCCGTATTCCAACCGGTGACTGGCGGGTTGCTGCCGACCGGTGTCCAAGAGTTTTGTCAAAGCGCTGACTATGCCGGTCAGGTTCAATTGATCGAGGTGCATGCGAGTGACGCCAAAGAGATCCCGTTCTTTAATCGAATGAAGATAAACCCTAGGCTGACCTCGCCCGTGGTGCGACTACTCCTTCCGCCGGGCAATCATCTCGGTACGTTCAAAGGCAACGTGTCGGCTTCAGTTTTGGCCGAGAAGGTTTGCAACTCCGGTAAATGCAATTGCGAAAAGTGCCAACGCAAGCGTCGAAACGCCCGTCGTTAGTCGGACAGGCAGCCGGTTGCATTGTTTCCCCATCTCTTCCCGGAGCAAAATGCGCGATGAACTTTCGAACCCTGACCTGGAAAGAAATGGTCCGCCGACCCGGGCAAGCGCTGATCGCGCTGTTCGTCGTAACGCTTGGAGTTTCCACCCTCGTCGCCGTCGACAGCGTCGTTTCGTCATCCCAGAAGAAGATAGATGGGCAGATGCGGCAGTTGGGAGCGAACATTCTAGTGTTGCCCGAAGGAGTCACGCTGCAAGACTACCATGCAGCCGACAGTCACGGGCGATCGCTGCCTGAGGAATATGTGACTCGCATAGCACTAGCGCAGAAGGTCGGCGTCGAGGAGCTGGCGCCGAAGCTCTCCGTGGCGAGTCAATTGAACGGCGACTCCGTTGTCATCGTAGGCATATTACCACGCACGGAGTTCTACAAGAAATCGGCCTGGAACAGCGTCGATCTGATTGCGGCCGGATTGAATGAGACTGGCATTGGAAAGAAGCACGAAGGCTGTATGGGTAAATCCTGTCAACTTGCTTCGGCCGACAAAACTAATCTCAGCTCATACGCACAGACACGAATCGTGCATGACCTTGATGCTACGGAAGCACTAGTCGGGTCAGATTTGGCTGAGGAATATCAGATCAAGGTTGGGCAAGAGCTGCAAATACTGGGTGGGGAATTTCGCGTTGCTGGTGTTTTACCCGCTACTGGCACGTCCGATGATGGTCGCGTGTTGGCTCATTTGCACCGCGTACAGGAGCTCGCAGAAACAGGTCCGGTCGTGAACGTGATCGAAGTGGTTGGGTGTTGCGAGGAGGCCGCGGGCAATCTTGTTGGCGAATTAGACGAACTCTTACCTAGAGGGCGTGTGGTGACGATTTCTCAAATTGTCGAGTCGCAGGTCACGGTCAATCGGCTTATGAGCAAATTATCGTTTGCTTTGTTTGGAATTCTGATGGTGATTGGCGGAGCCAGTATTGCCAGCGTAATGTTTGCCAACGTGGCCGAGCGTCGCCGTGAACTAGGGACGCTGATGGCGCTCGGTGCCACACCAGCCAAGGTCAGCGGGCTAATCCTATTGAAGGCATCCACGATCGGCCTGCTAGGGGGTGCGCTCGGTTTGATTCTTGGCTGTATCTCAGCATTGATCGTCGGGCCAGCATTACTAGGGCTGCCGATCGCGATGTCTAGCGGCATGATCTTGTTGAGCGTGGCCGTTGCCGTCGGCGTGTCACTTGTGGCAAGCTACTTTCCAGCGCGTAGGGCATCGCGATTGGATCCCTGCGTCTGCTTCCAGCAAAGCTGAGTAATGTTTAGTGTAACCAGATGCCTGTTGCGGAAATAAAATGATTGAACTGAATGCTGTAACAAAGAGCTATTGCCGCGGCGCGGACGAAGTCGCAGCATTACAATCGACGACGTTGACCATTGGTGGAAATGATTTTACGGCAATTGTGGGCCCTAGCGGCAGCGGGAAGTCCACGATGTTGTGCATGATTGGTGGCATGCTCGCCCCAACTTCCGGGCAGATCAACGTGGACGGTGAGTCGTTGTACGATCAGTCGGTTGCCCAGCGTTGCCAGTTTCGCAATGAACGGGTCGGTTTTGTCTTCCAGAGCTTCAATCTAGTGCCCTGGCTCACGGCAGTGGAAAATGTGCAGCTACCGTTGAGTATTCGCGGAACATCGGCGAAAGAGCAGCGGCAGCGAGCTGAGTCCCTGTTGGCACGCTTCGGATTAGAGACTCGGTTGCAGCATCGGCCGTCCGAACTGAGCGCTGGCCAGCAACAACGCGTTGCACTGGCGCGGACACTCGTTACCAATCCGCAGCTGATCTTGGCCGATGAACCCACAGGCAATCTCGACCCAGATTCGCGCGATCTGGTCTTGCAAACGTTTGCCGAGTTGCACGCCGATGGCCGCGCCGTGGTGCTCGTTACTCATGACCACAATGTTTCGACCGCCGCGCAGCGTGTATTGCGTATCGAAGAGGGCCAGGTTTGCGAGCAGTCGTTGGGTGAATCCGACGTGGCAGCTTGATCTCATACGCGTCTGCAGGAACTGACTGTGTTTGGCATCAACAGCGTGTGACGTTTCAGGTATGCATTGACCGACGTAACAGATCAGCGCTGCAGACCCGCCGACGTTGGCCCTGCTGACCTCTGATTGCCAATCCGCAAAAGTAGCGTCGGTGAATTTCATCTCCGCGCGCAACTGATTTTGCGCATTCTCGCATAGGCGTCAACGATTTGCGTTGCCAAGATTTGTCCGCTTCGATGCCCTCGAAGGGAGAAGCTTTGCCAAGGACGACAGTGCAGATTAACCAAGTGGTGGTGATCACGAATGGCACGTAGGTTTTGCTAAGTTCTTTGTTGCCAGAAGGTAAGCATCGCTGTCGCAGCGTTGCATGCGTGGGTGTGATCTGAATTGGTGTCGT
>JANQQA010000082.1 GCA_028285205.1 Bythopirellula sp.
TGCCAGCCATCGCGTCGGTAATCGACCAGGCCGCTTCGAACCTCGAAAATTGAAACGACGCATCCGCTTCTACAATTTCATGACAAAACCAAGACACGATATGAAACTCGATATGGTCAAAGGAGTTAGAGAAACTTAAGTGCCATTCGTGGTGATCACCGACGCTGGAATCAGATACCGGCTGATGACCGAATTCAACGGAAGTTCGGCGTTCTTCAAGAGTGAAAATGGCCATCGATGTGCATCCTGAGGCTAGAGCCATCTGCTCAAGCAGACACATTCTGTGTCAATGTGTCCGGGTTATGACGATTCTGTCGTGCGAGTTGAATTGGATTTTTGTGCTTGCACGAAATTGCGGAATGTAGGGGTTTGCCTACTGCCGATTCTCGATCTGGGAACCGTGCCGATTGACTTACCAACGAGCCATCGGAAGGCATGGAATGCCGGCATCCACCCTCAGTCTGCGTCTGTTGAGCGAACCGAACTCTCATGCAATGTGTAGACCACACGAATCCCTGATACCACCGGTACTGCGGTCTCAATGTCGTCATGACTGCAAACCGCCTCGGAAGCTAAGACAGCTATTTCTATTTCCATTAGCTCTCTCAATTTTCTCAGTCGGATGTTCGACACCGCGCCATACGATCGCTCGTGCCCGTTCTATATCAACTGTACACGATTGCCGTACTGAGGCGATTGCTGCTAGCGACGATTCACGTGTGTGCGAGTTGGAAGCTTCGCCTATAGTTCGTGCTGCAGCACATCAAGCCGTAGTCGACAGCGTGGAAAGCGGTGATACCATTCAGGACGCCGTTACCTTGCAGTCGGAATCAATTCCTCTGCCACGAGACGCCAAATCTGAGGATGGGCTGAGCCTGGACGCGATTGAGCACTTGGCTCTGGCAAACAACCCTGCAATCAAGCAAGCATCAGCAGCTTCTGCGAGAGCGGGTGGGATCCGGACACAGGTTGGTCTCAAACCGAATCCACTTCTTGGCTTCAATGGAGCTCAAGTGGGAGATGACGGAACGGACCAGTATTCGATATTTGTTGAGCAGACTTTTGTTCGCGGGAACAAGCTGGCGTGGAACCGGCGAGTCATCGGTCACGACGTAAATGCCATGAACTGGATGATTGAAACTCAGCGAGAGCGGATTCTTACGGACGTTCGCTTGGCCTTTTACGGAGTCCTTGCAGCACAGAAGCGGCTCGAATTATCCAATGAGTTTCGTACCGTTGCAGAGAAAGGAGTGTCAATCTCCGAAGCACAAATGAAAGCAGCAGTCGGTACCAAACCAGACGTCTTGCAGTCGGAGATTCAACTAAATGAAGTCGATTTGGCAATTCAGCAAGCTGAATATGACTATTTGGCAGCGTGGAATGAATTAGTGGCCCTTGTCGGCATACCTAATCTGGCACGAACATCTTTAGTAGGAACTTTGGAAGCCGCAGACGTCGTTCGGAATGAGGAAAACGAGTATGACCGGATTGTTGCGATCAGTCCTTCCCTGGCTGCGGCCCAAGCTCGTGTATGCCGAGCAAAGGCCAACCTTCAGCGGCAACGAGTTCAGCCGGTTCCCAATGTGACAGCTCAACTTGGCGTGGGGCACGATCTGGCGACCGATCACGAATTCGCCAACGTAATCTTGAGTGTCCCCGTACCCGTGCATAACAAGAATCAGGGAAATATTCGTGCTGCTTATGCTGAGTATTGTGCTGCAACGCAGAACGTGGATCGTATACGCTTGAGTATCCGTCGTGATCTGGCTCGCGTGATGCGTGAATATCAGGTCGCGGAGGTTTCTGTCCGACAATATGAGCAGAACATTCTTCCCAAGGCTAAGGAGGTCCTAGATTTGATTGCAGAAGCTCGGGAGGTAGGCGAATTCGATTTCCTACGCGTCCTGACAGCCAGAAGGGCCTACTTTGACGCGAATATCAAGTATGTCGAGGCACTAGGACAGCTAGCCCAAGCCAACGCGAAGATGGACGGCCTTTTGCTCACCGGCGGACTTGCAGACGCTGTGTACTACGAACGTGACGACGGCCTACGCAGTCAGGCACTGAGTGGTCAGTAAAGTGCTGAAATAGCAGTGTGAATGAAGGATCTGCGACTTTCCCAGGTGTCAACTGGAATTGACCCACCCCTAGATCGAGCCTAGGATTGGAGATCGATCTGTTCGAGTTTTTGTGGCCTGAGTAATGATGAAACGAGCCGTCTCTACCATACTGATACCTATGCTACTGGTGAGCCAGGGCATTTGCTCTGCACCTCACTCGCACGCTGGGACATCAATCGTCGAGCCGGAAGGACACGCGGCACGTCCACACGTTCACGGCGCCGACCACCATGAACGTCATCACGACGACCACCATCGCGGCGGAGATGAGCCAGAATCTTCTCAAGAGGACTGCGTTCCAGAACACGATTCGGACGCAGTCTACTTTGGTGATCATCGGCTTGCTAACGATGGCAAGGTTGTCAGAGTCGGTGATGTTGAGTCGATAGTCTCGTATCTCACCTACGACGATCTAACCGCTACAACGCCCAGACCAAGTTACGGCGAGCACCAATTATCGCCGGTAGTTCTGCATCTGAAGTGTCCGACTTATCTACAGCTTCTTTCGCTTCGTTGCTAACGCCTGCGCAGTTATGTCCCTGATTTGCAGTGACATGGCTAGCTTCTTTCCGTCGTACTCAGAAGGCTAATCAGCAACTCAGTTACTGACGTTGCCTTCAACGGTCCTCTGATACTCCACAGTCGATCCGATTCGCACTCCGTCACTACATCGTGGCATGATTGCGAAATGAGATCAGCAATTCCAAGGTATTACCGATATGCAATTTCCAAGATTAGTCCGTCTATTGAGCGGCGTCGGCATTGCGGCAGCTCTACTTGTGGCTGTGTTCGTCACTCGCGATCGATGGATGACCGCGTTCTCATCGACGGAGTCGGATTCTCACCTTGCGGATGCACCTCCCCCGGCCGAGCAGCCGAAGGTGCTAAAACTCTCTCCACAAGCTCGCAAGAATCTGGAACTAATTGCCAAGCCAGCAAAACCTCAGACCTACTGGCGAACCATTCAGGTACCTGGGGAGATTGTTGACCGTCCCGGCAGATCTGACAGAGGTGTTACTTCGCCTGCCGTGGGAGTTGTGTCAGCCGTCCACGCGTTTCCTGGTGACACGGTGCGGCCAGGCGAACGACTCGTCACGCTAAAGGTATTCAGCGAGTATCTGCAAAACACGCAAAAAGAACTCTTCAGTTCGAACAAAGAGATTCAACTAATCCAAGAAGAGCTTTCTCGACTTGGCCCATTAGTCGACAAGAATGCGATCCCCAGAACAAAAATCATCGAATTGGAAAATCAAGTTCGCCGTCAAAATGCTCTCATTCAATCCCATAGGCAAGACCTCTTAACGCGCGGACTGAATCCGAAACAGATTGACCAAGTTTCCAATGGCCAATTTGTGTCAGCGATCGACATAGTTGCCCCACCGCAGATTGATAAACAGGAACACCTAGTAAACATTCAGCAATCGACTTTTCTGAATGGTAATGACAGCGACGAAGGCTTTGCCTTTGAAGTCCAAAAACTCGATGCAGAGCTTGGGCAACAGGTGCAGGCTGGGCAGTTGCTCGTCACACTGGCGAATCATAGTGCACTTTACTTGGAAGGGCATGCCTTCAAACGGGAATCTCCATTTCTCGAGAAAGCGGCACAGAGCGGCTGGAAGATCTCCGTGGAGTTCTCGGAAGACGAACCACAACTTTGGCCAGAATTGGACCAATCGTTTGAGATTCGCTACCTCTCGAATTCTATTGATGAAGAAAGTCGTACTTTCGACTTCTACATTCCGCTCGCCAATCAGTCGCGTGCCTACGAGAAAGGCGGCGATGCGTTTATTGTCTGGCGATTTCGGCCAGGGCAACGCGTGAGGCTCCATGTGCCTGTCCAGCAGCTAAAAGATGTATTTGTTCTGCCGAGTGCTGCCGTTGTTCGTGTGGGACCGGAAGCCTACGTCTTTCAACAAAACGGCGATCTATTCAATCGCATTCCCGTGCAAGTGATTCACGAAGACCGCTTGAACATTGTCATCGCCAACGATGGTAGTATCACTCCCGGTCTCTATTTCGCTCAAAGTGCTGCAGCGTCACTCAATCGTGTTCTGAAAGCTCAAGCAGCGAGCGGCATGCGTGCTGACGTACACGTTCATGCAGACGGTACCGTCCATTCTTCGCATTGAGTAACGCGCCATGCTGAACGCCATTATCCGATTTGCTCTTCATTACCGTATGTTGGTCCTCGTGATCAGCATGGTGATGCTGGTGTATGGTTCTTACCTCGCGACGCAAATGCCAATCGATGTTTTTCCCGACCTCGACCGACCTCGCGTCATCATCATCACCGAATGCCCCGGACTCGCGACTGAAGAAGTCGAAACGTTGGTCACACAGCCGATCGAAATCGCACTGTTGGGGGCTAGTGGAGTGCAGGCCGTTCGTAGCCAGTCAACAGCGGGTCTAAACGTCATTTACATCGAGTTCGACTGGAATACTGAGATTCGAGCCGCACGGCAGACTGTTCAGGAACGACTGACAACGCTCGGTGGAATTCTGCCCGAAGGGATTCTGCCACAAATGACGCCACCTGCGTCGATTATGGGTCAGATCGTCGTTGCTGGAATCTATCGTCAACAGGGACCTAACGATGGCGAGCTGTATCCCATCGGTAGGACCGGTTTGATTGCAGAACTTCTTCCCAAGGACGATTCGTATCCAACAGTTAATGTCTGTAGACCCGTCGAGCGAAATCGCCTGGAGACTTGGGAAGCAGTCGAGACAGCAGATGTCGTTTGGAAGATCCCGACTGAAGGTGATGCCGCTTTCCCTACGAGCGTATGGCCCCGTGCAACGATCGTCATTGAAGGGAAATCCCATGACGTTGAGTTTCCCTCGGAAGCTTCCCGTCGACTGTCACTGCGGACGACTTCCGATTGGATCATTCGACCACGCGTTCTTAAGGTGACGGGCGTTGCCGAAGCCTTCGTTTTGGGTGGGGACAAAAAACAGTATCAAGTGCGAATCGATCCCACTGCGTTGCTGGAATACGACGTCACGTTACAGGAAGTTGAGCAGGCCCTCAAAGAGAGCAACATCAACACCAGCGGCGGGTTTGCCGTAACAGGCGAGACAGAGCGGCCAATTCGCGTGTTAGGACGACTGGGATCGGAACCGAGTCGCGTCTTGCACGATCTGCGTCAGATTCCGGTAAAACCCAACAAGAAACGGCCTGTCCTACTCGGGCAGGTAGCCAATGTCGTGGAAGGAGCGGAGTTCAAACGGGGCGATGGAAGTGTCAGCGGGCGTCCCGGTGTAGTGTTTACGATTGTTAAACAGCCACATGTCGATACGCGTGGACTTACGGAGCGACTCGAAGCCGCATTTGCAGAAGCTCAGGATTCGCTGACGGCGGACATTGTGATTAATCCGGAGTTGTTCCAGCTCCGCAACTTCATTGATCGGGGGATCTTCAATGTTGGTGAGGCACTTGTCATTGGCGCGGTGCTGGTCATCATCATTCTCTTCCTGTTTCTGCTCAATTTCCGCACGACATTTATTACGCTAACTGCCATCCCGCTGTCGCTAGTGATCACTACGTTGGTGTTTCGATTGATTGGTTTCTTATCGGGAACAGAGCTGTCCATCAACGTGATGACGCTCGGTGGACTCGCTGTGGCGATGGGAGAGCTGGTCGATGATGCAATTGTCGATGTGGAGAACATTTTCCGTCGCTTGAAAGAGAACAACGCCCTCGACACGCCTCGGCCTGCTATTCAAGTTGTCTACGAAGCGAGCAAAGAGATTCGTAGTGCGATCGTATTTGGTACGGCCGTTGTGATTCTCGTCTTCTTGCCACTGTTCGCCCTCTCTGGTGTCGAAGGTCGTCTGTTCACGCCTCTTGGCATCGCTTACATCATCTCGATTCTGGCGTCGCTGCTGGTCTCCCTGACCGTGACTCCGGTACTGTCCTACTACCTACTGCCGCAATCAAAGGCCACCCACACGGAAGAAGATGGTTTGCTGCTCCGATCCATGAAGCGAATGGTCAGCTATCTGATTCGTCTCAGCATGGCCCAACCCGCTCTGTTGCTATTGCTGACCTGGGTGGCCGTAGGGTTTGCAGGCTGGCAGATGGCACATCTGGGTCGAAACTTTCTGCCTGAGTTCGATGAAGGCAGCGTACAAATCAACGTCACTCTGCCGCCGGGCTCATCATTGCAGGCGTCAAACCAAACGTCTGGGCTGATCGACAAGAAACTGCGAGAGATGCAGAAGTCCGAGAAGAACCCAAACGGATCCATTCTCCATTTTGTGCGACGCACCGGCCGAGCGCAAATGGACGAACACGCTTCGCCAGTGAATGCAGGCGAGTACATCTTGAGCATGAATCCAGAGTCTCACCACAACCGTGATGAAATTATCAAGAAGCTGCTTGATGAATTAGGTGAGGAAGTGCCCGGTGTTGATATCGAAGTGGAACAGCCGTTGGCCCACCTGATTACCCACATGGTTTCCGGAGTGTACGCACAGATCGCCATCAAGATTCATGGTGATGATCTCGATACGCTTCAGCAGTTGGCGGAACAAGTGAAAGCAACCGTGCAGAGTATTGAAGGGATCACTCCGCCTGTTATTGAACCAATTCGCCAGACCGAAGAACTGCACATCAAGCTTCGCACGGACGACCTCTCCTTTCACGGAGTCACACGGGCTTACATCGCTAATGTCCTTGAAACTGCATTACAGGGCGAAGTGGTCTCGCAAGTTCTGGAAGGTCAGCGGCGATTCGATCTGCTGGTTCGGCTAGAAGAACACTATCGCACCGACTACGCCAATCTGGGCCGACTCCGAATAGACCTTCCCAATGGAAGAGGGCAGATCGAGCTTCGCGAACTGGCCGACATCGGTCCCGGAACCGGACCTAACGCGGTCAACAGGGAGAATGCGCGGCGTCGGATGGTGATTCGCTGCAACACTCAAGGCCGCGATCTCGCTAGTGCCGTCCAAGAAATCACGAGGCGTGTGGGAAGCCAAGTAGATCTGCCGGAAGGCTACTTTATTGAATACGGCGGTCAGTTTGAAAGTCAGCAGCGAGCCACTCGCACGATTCTAGTTTTGGCAGGAGTTTCCGTTGTTGGAATGTTCGTGGTGCTGATGTTACTTTTTCCGTCCGTACGAGTTGTCTTGCAAATCCTTAATGCACTTCCTACGGCCTTTATCGGCGGCGTACTGGCGCTTGTAATCACAAACCAATCGCTGACGGTTGCCAGCCTCGTCGGGTTTATCTCATTGGGCGGAATTGCCGTGCGAAACGGCATCCTGCTGGTCACTCATTATTTTCATCTCATGCGGGAAGAAGGCGAAGACTTTAGTCGCCAAATGATTCTGCGTGGCAGCCTAGAGAGACTTGCCCCGGTACTTATGACAGCTCTCACCGCCGGATTCGGACTGTTGCCACTTGTGATTGGCGGCCAAGAGCCAGGGCGAGAAATTTTGTATCCCGTAGCCACAGTGATTCTCGGTGGACTGATTACTTCGACTTTTTGCGAGTTTCTGATTCACCCCGGAATATTCTGGCGATTCAGCGGCAAGGATGCCCTTCGGCTGAGTCAACTCGAAGCAGAAGGAGATCATATTGACCCATAAACACTCCCAACAGTAAACGCACGCGAAGCTCAACACTACCTAATTCGGAAAGGATTTATCAATGCGACCCTATCAGCTAATTCTCTCGTCAGCCGCAGCACTGCTTTCAATCTCATTGATGGTCGGATGCGGAGATAAAGCGGCGGTACAACCAAGCTCTCAACGATCTGAGACATCATCTAGCACAGAAGCCAAACCAAGTGATTCCCACAAAGTAGAAGGCCATGCTCACGGAGCTGGTCCTCATGGCGGAACGATTGCTGATTGGGGCGGCGGCAAGTACCACGTCGAGTTCATCGTCGACCACGACAAGAAGGAAGCTACCGCTTATGTCTTCGGCAACGACGAAAAAACACCGGAGCCGATCACTGCTGAGTCGATTCTCTTGACAATTAAGGAGCCTCAACTGCAAGTCGATCTGTTGCCGGTGCCTTTGGACGGCGAGTCAGACGGGAAGTCGTCTCGATTTATCGGAACGCACGATGGCCTCGCCACCGTCATGGAATACGAAGGCACGATGAGCGCAGCAGTTGATGGCACCCCGTACGCAGGCAATTTCATGCAAGAAGCTCACGCCGATTGAGCACGCATCACTCATCGACTGACCAGCAACAGTTACAAACAGAAATTGAAGCTCATTCAAACAGGCTATATGCAGCCCTGAAGCAAGCACGACAGGAGCTGCGGAATCTGCGACTCCAAGCTGGGCTGCATGCTCACGCAGCGGGTCCCCATATCGACCGTAAGGGCCATCATGCCAACGACTCTATCGAACAACGACATAGAGAGAAAAATGAGTCGGCGAATCACGAGGACGGTGGAGGTGAACATGGGCACAAGGAAGGCAGCGAACATGGTTACCGTGAAGGTCGTGCAAGAGGTGATCGTCACACGGAAGGTCATGAACATAGAACCAGCGGACGTCGCGAACATGGGCACGAAAAAGGCAGCGAACATGGACATCGCGAAGGTCGTGAGCGAGTTGGTAGAGAACACAGTAGCAAGGGAATTGCCAAGCTGACCAAGCACGTCAAAACCTACAAGAACGGTGGCAGGTTAACGCTGCAATACAACGCAGCAACTCAGGCATTTGTCGGAACTGTTAAAAATACGAGCAAGAAGGTCTTGCCGGATATGCGCGTCGAAATTCATCTTTCAAACGGTGTCGAACTAGGGCCAACAGAGCGAACTGAAGTGAAACCAGGCGAGACAATTCCAGTGGAACTGGGTGCTTTTGGACAAGAATTTACTCATTGGACCACTCATCCTGAGGTCGGTATTGAGGAAGCTCATGGTCCCGGCGACGAAGAGAACGAACATTCTGGCGGCGAACCCAGTGGTCATGCTGCTCGCGAACCCGGCGAGCACAGTGGCGGACATAGCCACGACGGCAGCGGCGAAGGCGGTCACGGAATGGGCGATGCCACCCTGCGTCCCATCTACAACCAGCTCCAACTATTACGCGGCGAGCTGAAGGCGTTCGCGGCGGACATAGCAAAGGGAAACACTCTGAAGTAGTGGCGTATAGACCGACTTCGGCGTGTATCAATGCGGCGTGATTCCATAAGCGGTGAATTTCTTCGCTTGTGGAATCTGAACGGTCGAGCCTTCTGCTAACGTCGGCTATTCTCTAATCACCATCCAATTGAGGGGGGACGAGTGCCGTCGATCCGATACCACTTAATAGGACTGGGATAAGCCCCAAACTATTCCAAGTCCGGCGGTGATTTTCGACGCTGGAAGGGATGTCAGCAGACCTACTGTCATCGATTCCAGCGCGGTAACGACACAAATTCTACAATCAGATTGGAAGCACAGGGGTCACCTACTTGCTCTCGTAAAAGGTGTTGCGCAAGTTGTTTCGAGATAGCGTACTTCCTTGCACCACCAAATCTCACCTCTGTTCACCATGGCGCTGGAACGGCAGTAGTGTTATGGCGACGACCTAGAGGTTATGAGGCAATACTAATGAATCGGACACCAAGCACTTGTTTTCCAAACTCTAATATGAATTTACTACCTCTATCGAAATAGTCAACACTTCGCATCTGTCATGTAGATTGGCTTGGAGCCGATCCGTTCTCTTCAAACAAAGGGGTAGTCTGTGATTGTGGCAATATGGGAATGTCATCAATGTGCTCCGTTTTAGTTTGATCAGGACAAGTGTATTTGTGCACTCTTGGTGAATCTGACTGTAACCGGCCGAGTGATGCTGATGGAGACTATTCTCAACGGGCACCGTCCTGAATTCAGATGAGAGAAAGATAATGATGTTTGCCTCTGGCCTAGCGAGAGAAACAGGGCAGGATGTCCAGTTTTGCGTGAGCGTCGAAAGAGCGAACTGCCTAGACACCAAAAGTTAAGCTCATCCGTGCCGCCTGTGCATATAGATTCTGTAAATACTGGGCATATAGGAAATTTCTCGAACTCATTTCTTCATTCGTGCACGTACGCAGAGCCGCTGCCAGCTCAGACAAACCAATCCTGTCCAGTGAAGCGGCATCGCTGACAAGCCGGCTGATGGCAAACTTGTTGTTCGCGCGAACACCTGATTCACCCAGAGTAAGCAGTGCATTGCCCGAGTCCGCCATGAGTCGACTAAGTGAAGTCGGCACGCCTGCAAGAGAAGTTAATTGATCGAATTCGTCCGCCTCGGAATCGAGTACCGCTGTGACATCTCTGCGATTAAACTTCTCGCGGAGGCGTCTGAGGAGAGCTGACTGCTTGCTGCAAATTCGGGCTGCATCGAAAGCAGGATTCAGAACTGCATGTTCACCGCTGCCGAGCAGCGATAGCGGTTCGAAGCTTGCGCCATCGCTCGAAAAAGAGATTCGCGCGATAACCGCTGACAGTTTCTCTCGTTCTGGCTTCACCGCTTCGAGAAATTCGACCATCGATACATTAAGTTCAGTCCAAGGCACGGACAAGCGAACGACCGCTTGCTCGGCATCTAGCAAATCCCACATAAAACGCTGCTGCGTCTCATCAAACACCCGCTCGCCCCACTGCGTAGGGGATAGGACGACGATACGTGCCAGCGGATTGCTATCCCGAAGACCTAGTGGATAAGTTGAGCGAGCGTATTCAGCCAAACGCGTCCACGTATCAAAACTGACCGGACTAAGGTCAACATCGCCCAGGACAGTTGCTTTGCGATCTTCGACAGCTTGTGAAATGGATGATAGGCGTCCAACATCATTCCATTTAGCGCCTTTAACTTCAAAACTGCTGCGACAAAGCTCCAGAGGGGCTGCTGTCTCCCAGACGAGGCCGTTTGTATACGCTGCAGTCGGAGAGAAACGATCGGCACTGCCTACTGGTCGGCTGTCACTCCAGGTGCGAAATGATCGAGCGGCAGCATCCCAAAACAAGAGCGTCAGCCCCTCATAGCCCGAGGCAGTCTTCCAGGGGTACGCACCTAGGCCAGTTAGCGTCAGATTGCCACGTCCGTCGTATTCCGTGCGATGTCGGCCGGTCAGGGTAGTCGGCGCTGCAAGTCCAGCGCTTTGAGTAGCTTCTGCCATAGCGTGCGCCAAAGCGACGAGATTTAAGAGTAGATCAGTGCTTCCCTTGACATCTCGCGATTGAATGAGTGCCAATTGGTCGGCGATTGACCTCAACAAGCGTGAAAGACGAGGCAAGTCATTGGCACGGGAGGAAACAGAGAGCGTAAAAAACTGCTCGACTGCGCCGCTGGATGGGTGAGCCACCCCAGTGGCGACAAGAGCCTCCATTGCGTTCAGGGCGCGCGCGAGGACTTCGTTGCGACCGGGAACCATGCTTCTTGATTCGGCATTCGCAGCTTGTAGTCTGTCCTTGATATTCTGCCCGTCCTCACGCCACAGAGCGAGCACGCTTGCAGCAATCCATTCTCGATGAACTGCCTTTGGCGCAGTTGAAATAACTCGATCAAGTAGTGCGGAGGGTCGTAGCGATTTCGCCGCACCCAGTAATCTGACTTCAACTTCATGACTTTCAAAACGAATCGCAACTCCAACATCAGAAGTGACAATGACTTCTTCATTCTGCAGATATGTCAATGCCGTTTGGACCACACGCTTGCCTGCCCAACGTTGCAAATGTTCGGGCGAGATTGCCGCAAGCTGTTTGCGCAAAGTCTCGCCCTCTGGTTCGGTGGGCTCTGTAGGCGAGTCTTCTGTATTCACCCAGATGTTCTGTAAGTAAAGAGTTGCCGCCAGTACCTGGCGGGTGACGCCGCTGGCGCGTGTGTCATCTTCTGCGTCGGCCGGTCCTGTGGGTGGCATTCGAACCGTCCAACCTGGGCCGTGAACTATCAAAACGTCTTCTTCTTCCTGATAGGACAGGTTGCCCGCTTCGAGATCCTTTGCGGCACGGCGCACTAGGCCCTTGTTAGCCAGGGCGACTAGCGCAGGCTCGTTGAGAGAAGCTAGGAGACGCTGAAGTCGAGTTCTATCTGCTTCCTTCATCTCACGTCCCTTGCATGACACCGGCAAGCCACTGGGCAAAACGGAGTGGTGTTAGTGCCGCGATCTCCATTCCTTCGCTTGCCAGCCGGCTTGCGAGTTGCTGGTCGTAGAACGGATTGGCATTGGCATCGAGAGCTGCCAACCCCAACAATTTGACCCCTGACTCTCGAAGCCGCTTGCCTGCGGCAATCAATACACGTGGATCAGCACCTTCAAAAAAATCAGTGACGAGCACTAATACGGTTCGCCGAGGCTGCGAGACAAGCGTTTCGCAATAGCGCACTGCCTGGCCAATATTTGTTCCGCCACCCAACTGAACCGACATCAACACCTCAACCGGATCAGTGACATGTTCGGAGAGGTCGACTACCGAGGTGTCGAATACGACAAGCCTTACGCGTACCAATGGGAGACCTGACAAGATGCCTGCCATGACTGCTGAATGCAGTACGCTGTCGACCATGGACCCCGATTGATCGATGCACAGCACTACCTCCCAGGGAAGTCGACGTTGCACACGACTGAAGAATCGTGGATTCTCCACCAACAGTTTGCGGCGCTGGTCATCCCAATTCTTAAGGTTGCGACGAATGGTGCCCCGCGCGTCGAAGTTTCTCGCAATCGGCAACGAACTGTGACGAAATCGGTTAAGCCGGCCAGAAAGAGCGTTTCTCACTTCTCGCTCAAGTCGGCGCTTCACCTCCTCGACAACTCGCCGAATGAGACGCCTGGCCTCCTCTAAGACTCGTCCTTTCATCTGCCCTTTCAAAGAAAGGACTGCCGTGAGCAACTCCGTGCTGGGTTCCAAACTGGCAAGTACGTCTGGGTCTGTCACCAGTTCGGTCATGCCGTAACGATCAATCGCGTGCGTTGTCACTTGTTCACAAGTTTCATTAGGAAAGAGTTCGCGAAGCTCGCTGAGCCAATGCGGTACATTCAGTTGACTGGGGTCAAGCGAACCCGGTCCTTTCTGTCCAGCAGGACCGCCTTGACGAACGCCGCGACCTCGATACTCGCGGCTGTAGAGCTGATCTAGCGTTTGAGCCATTCGTTGCTGTTCGGCCGAAAGACAATCGGGCATCTTTGGTTGTGCATATTTGCCGAGCACTAAACGCCAGCGGGCGAGTGTTGCTTGGTTGTCAGTTTGAGTAGCACTCATCTTTCTACTCCGCAATGTTTCGAAAACTCTCAGCAGCTAATTGATCGCGGACGATCTGCGTGATTCTGGCAGCGAACAATGCGTCGCCTTCCTCAATGTCGGCCAGCACCAGTTCGCCCAGGTCACTTCCCTCATGCAGCTCAGCGACCTTCTGGGCAACTTTTGTTGTTTCATTGGGCGAAAGGTCTGCAAAAGCCAACCTCAGCTCCGGCAATGCTGAGAGAAAATCACTTTCATCCCAACGGCCTAATTGTGAATCGATAGCATCCAATAGGGCTGAAACTTGCCAGGCCGCCTCTCGAGCAGTAGCCAGCAGACCTCGAACGACGCCACAGCGACGACGCGGTTCCGCGACTGACGATCCGAGGAATCCCGTCACCAAATCAACCAACCCCACGCTATCCAGTTGGCCTTCCAAGTGGAGCAAACCTGCGGCAGCTCCGACCACAGCGGGCTGTGCCGTTTCGGTGCGCTGGTTGGCCATTCGAAGCAGTCCATCTCGCATCAATTCGGCATCGAATAGCGAATCTTCGCGGCGGTCGTTTGCTACAACACTCTCCCGAAGTGCTCGCATCGCATCGATAGTTACGTTAACTTCTTCGTCTGGGCATGCAGCAAGATCGGGAAGTAATCCCGTTGCGCGCTGGAAGCACGACGCAGCTAACGAGGGTAGGCTGTCGAGCCCAGCGGCTCCCAGCGGCTCCCGCGCCATGTGCAACAGATCAAGCTGCGACAAGGCTGCCACAACTGAGGAGAACGAATAGTCTTCTTGGAGGCAACTATCGAACTCGGCGATGAGTCGACGCATGTGTGCGTGCAAGCCTAGTCGACACGCACGAATGAGTAAGTCGACCGCGACAGAAGCACTACGGCCCTTTCCTTCCTTCGCTAACTTGGCAATAGCTTCATCGAGCTTCCCTGCAGCAGCAGATTCAACGGTCGCGCCGTAAATGGAGGCCTCAATGAGTGCCGCCTCGACTCCAGGTGTCCAGCGAACTCGCCACTGTTCTTGCATTCGGTCTAGCCCTGTTCCTTGAACGAAATCAGGTCCTGCCTCGAATGCGGCCAGCGGCGCACCAAGAAAATCGAGACGGTGCAGGAAGCGACTAACCTGGCGATACCGTGGCTTACGGTAGAGATCGAGCGTAAGTGAGCGAGGCTCAATTTGATCCAAGGCGATCCGCAGCCGGCCTGCCTCGATGCGAAAATCATCGACTATTGCGGGTAATTCAACTTGTGGCGGCGTCCGACCAACTCGATCGCCGGCTAGTACATCACGCAACAGTTGCATCACACCGAAACCGTCAGTCGCCATGTCTCCCTTCACAAAGCAACTGCGGGCCCCATCCAACACGTCCTCTCGCTGAGGCCAACGATGTCCGCGTAGTTGCGCAAGCTCTTCTGCACAGCGTTGCGCGGCGATGACGTCCGGAGTAGAGACTGGCGCTAGATCGCTTCTACTGCGGGAAGATCTTGCGACCTCTAGCAGTACAGCAGCAGCTTCACGTCGCCGCGCTGCTTCGTCCTCAACTTGCCACATACGGTCGTAGAACGCTGGGTTTGGCATGCCGGAGGCGTAGCCGGAGAGCGAGTCGAGTTGTTCGAAGGAGTACGGCACCAACCAGTCGCCCACCTCGTCGTCGGGCATTCGATCAGCGGCAAGTTTCTTCGATTTCTTGTTTACTAAAGCAGGTAAGGCGGCCGTATGAAACCCGCCAGTGACAACGAGGACCGGGCGGCCCTTTTTGCGAGCGGCAGTGATTTCTTTCTTTATGATGCCTGCCATGCAAGCCTCACGCGCCGTGGTGCCATCCCGCGCTAAGGCTTCGTCATCATAGTCTAGCCGGGCAATAGCGCAATACGCCGCCATCCTGTCGACGAACGTGTCGAAGTCGGACGCTGCCCCTGACTCAAAGAGGTGGTCCCACAGCTCATCGAAATCGCGACATCCGAAACGACGCGACAGTTCCACCATGTAACGGCTTCGTTGCAAATGGGGATCTGATGCCAGTGATTCAATGCGTACGCCAGTTGGCTCAGCAGATTCGTTGCCCGCAAACTCCGCCAACACCTTGCCAGAGAACTCGAGATCGATGAATCGTAGTTTCGCTCCAATCGCCCGACCACAGCGCAAAGCGACCAATTCAGGAGAGTAATCGCAAAACGGATAGAACGCGGCAAACCTTGGCGGCTCGCGATCAGTCTTGTCCCCCTCTTCGTTGGTTGAAGCATCCTGCCTCTGTGTTAATCCGCGGCGGTCGATAAAGTGTGAGTAAACTGCGACTGGACATTCGCACTCAGGATCGACCAGGGCTTCAATGAACCGGTCGAATGAACTTGGCCCTTCGACTAGCACTGCTGCGGGCTGATTGGCGCTAATCCAGTTACGCAGGAATTCGGCACAGGCTGGCGAATGATGCCGAATCGGGAAATAAGTGACCTCAGGTGTACGAAGTCGCGGTAGGAGATCTGCAACAGCATCTCGTGCGGACGAGTCGTTCACGCTCGCCTCACTTTCCAAGTACGCCACGGGCGTCGTAGAACGACTTCCAATGAGCGTTTTTCTTGGCGCGCGTCTTCGCGACGATGTCTAGGTAGTGCCTAACCTTTTTTGCGTCATCTTCAGAGTCTTTGAGAACCGCGCCAACTAGTTGACGAGCTAGATGTTCGCCCTTTACTTTTTGTTCTCCAAAATGCCACGCATCAAGGCCGGCGGCAAATGCCACAGAAACGGCCTCTGCAGTGCTCATGACCGTGGAAGGGCGCTCGACGACCGCGCCTTGCTCAGTTCTGCCGTTACGTAGGTCATGGAAGGTTGTGACCAACACGTCCAACACATCACGATCCAACTGCGGATCAACACCCGCCTCACTTAGCAGAACTTGCGATTGATCGAGTACGAGTTGGAGTTCGAATTCTTTGTCTGCAATCGGATGAACCGTTTCAAAATTAAACCTGCGTTTCAACGCAGCTGACATCTCATGCACGCCGCGATCACGGGTGTTGGCCGTGGCAATGACATTGAAGCCCGGTTTGGCGTACACGACCGCGTCGCCTCCTTCAAGCTCCGGCACATGCAACAGTTTTTCGCTCAGAACGCTTACTAACGTATCTTGAATTTCTGGTGGGCAACGCGTGACTTCTTCAAATCGAACAATCCTTCCATGGAGCAATCCTTGATAGAGTGGCGCCGGAACTAGAGCACGCGGCGTGGGGCCTTCGGCAAGCAAGAGGGCGTAATTCCAAGAATACTTGATCTGGTCTTCAGTCGTCCCAGCCGTACCCTGAATGGTCAGAGCGCTGGTGCCGCAAACCGCTGCTGCCAACAGTTCTGAGAGCATCGATTTCGCGGTGCCTGGTTCACCCACCAAGATCAATCCACGATTACTCATGAGCGACACGATGGCTCGGTCAACCATCGTGTCGTCACCATGAAATTTGCGGCTGATTTCAGGTGACGAGGTTTGCTTCGAACGACCGCGAGACTTTCCCTCCCCGCCCGCAGCGTCAGATCCGACGATGAATGTGCGTACGGCTTTCGGACTCAGATTCCAACCTGCTGGTCGCTGAGCATCATCAACTTCCGACAGTCGCGTCAGTTCATCAGCAAAACGTAGTTCGGCCGGCTGACGAAGCAGACTGTCGGAATCCTTCAATTTTGCACTTGCTTTCTTTTTCGCCACGCGTATTTCCCACAAAAGTCCTAGAAGTAGCTTTTCTTTTCCCACTCGGGGTCAAACCCGGTTCCCGCCGCCGCGATTTGGGCTATGTCGTTGCGACATTCACTGATCAGCACAGGCGGTACCTTCCCGAGGGGTACTTTGGATGGCCGCCAACTATAACTCTGGGCATTACCATCCTTGCGCGTCCGAACGAAGTAGAGGGTCGTCAGCGCGGCCGGCAGATCCTCCTCAGGTAGATAACTACCGGTAAACTCGAGCACAGCTTCCAAGGATAGGGAAGGAAAAGACTTTCGATATACGAAGAAGCTTCCACCATCTTCCGCTTCACCTCGAACAAATCCAGCTTTGGTGGCTTTGCCGCGCAGTTGGAACGTAGTTAGGCAGTGCCCTTTGAAGTCGTCGAGGTCGGTCTCTTTCGACTTTTCTTCCGGAAGTTCGTAGACGGTACGTCCAAATTGTGGGAACAAAGGATCAACATCGTAGTCGCTCAAATGCGCTACCCATGCCTCGCCAACTTGCGGCGACGTATTGCAAGTATGGGCGACTCGCACCAATGTTCGTTCGGCGAGCTGAAACTCATTGTCGTTTTCATCCGTGAGCGAACCATCTTCTAGCAAGCGGAAGGAACCTAGCAAATTCGCCTCATCAGTCTCTCCGTCAAACGCCACCCACACGACTCGGCTACAGAGGCGACCCGCAATTGGATGATCTGCCAAATACTTTTGCCAGTCATCAGCAGGCCAGGACCGCTGGGTACACAAGGCTTCGTAGAGGCGTTCCCGCTGCCGCTTCACAACCTCTTTGAGAGTCTTTTTCGCGCGTGAGAGTTCTTTTTTCGCAACCTTTACAAGTTCCTCATCATCGTTCTTGCCAGCAGCCGGAAGCGATTTGACCGTTGTGCCATCTTCACGGGCGATCACCGGCGTGAGCGCATCATCGAGCGTGACTCGGAACTTTCGAGGGCCATAATCGAGTTCGAGCACTGCCTCGTGACCGACTGGCTCGCCATCTTCGTCGGTCTCGCGGGCGAAACCGGCGTCAGGAAGGGTACGGTCAGCCAGTTGGTCAAGCGTCCAGCCTTGTCTCTCCGCCAAAACGTTGACTAAATCCTCTGCCGCTTTGCGAATCGACTTGGTACGAAAGCGGCTAGCGATTGACAGCAGCACCTGAATTGCCATCGGATCATCGATCCAAGACAACACTTCCAAGAGAGCCTTGCATTGAGCTGCACGCTGGCCATACCACTTGCGGACATACTGTTCGGCGAGCTTCACGCAATCGGCATCCCCAGCGGCGGAGACGATTGCCAGAATTCCTTTCTGACCTATGGCCGAACCGAGGCAGGCCTCGCTGTAGTTCTGCAGTCGTTCCTTATACAGGTTGTCTTTCGTCTTGTAATGCTCCTTAAACCAACCGCCTGAGCCGTACTGCGCCCAAAGCTGATCAGTCTCCTGCTTGGCTCTGGCCGCTGCCTCGTCGTAAGGTAGGGCGCGTGTGTCTGCGGCAATCCAAAGTTGTAACAATTGCTTCGCTAGTGCGCGAGTCTCATCGCTTCGACACATTTCCAAATACCGGCGCAACAACGGTCCCGGTGTAGGCGACTTGTGTTGCACGCTCTGCACGACCCACCACTTCACGATGTCGGGGGCAACTTTTCTGCGACTTTTCTCCCAATGCAGAACCGGTAACGAGTCAAGCGGGACCCACTCCAACCCTTTGGGCAGCTTTTTCTTGAGACCTTTCTCCGCATCTTTCGCCAATTGGGTGCGATTGAAGAATTCGGAAATATCGTGGCCAAGCGCTTCCAGCGCCACCAGCATCTGGCCTTTGACAAGTTCCTGCTTTTCCTTTCTGTAAGCTTTGCGGATTGGGTCTATCGCCGCTTCGTTGCCCAGCTTGCCGAGCCATTCGGCGGCAGAGCCGCGCACTGCTTGTTTGCCATCCCCCAGGGCAACGATAATCTTATCCGCCTTCCCAGAAACAGTCTGAAGAGCGTCTTGGGCAAGAGGACGCAGCGTCTTGCTCTCGCCAAGTGCCAGATCCCACAGAGGTCCAATGAACGAAGGCGGCAGCTGCGGAAACATCGCTAGAATGCGAAATACATTGTTTCGCTTCTCATTCCACATGTAGTCGTAATTGCGGTAATCAGTAGCTGCGGAGTTAGGTGACGGACCGAGGTACTTTTTCAGCATGTCGAGCTGCTCATAGAATACCGGCCAGACTCCTGCCGGCTCCCAATCACAAAAGCTCCTCCAGGAACCATTCTCCAAATACGCGTTCGCTACCAACCCCTGTTTCCCCTTGGGCTGGCTAGCGACAACTGCGTCAAACTCCCGAAGGCCGAATGACCTTTCACTGCGTTCTCGATACGCATCGAGGTCGCGCTGATCCTGATACCAGAACTCACTATGACGACCTTGTATATGCAACCTTCCGATAGCAACCAGCAGCCGCACAACATGTTCAAGCTTGACGTCTGGCGGAGCTAGCCATTCTCCCAACAAGCGGTCGTACGTTGAACCATCCAGTTGCCTCGGTTGCACTTTGTCCGTTTTACCTTCGACATAATCGATGAGCTTGGCAAGTTCTCGATCACCCAGTGGCTTCGGCTTGGTCGGCTTCGACATCCATCTCGGGCGCGTAGACTTATCGTTCCAAGCCGCCAGGCTCCGATCGTACCGCTGCATCGCTAATTTGTAGTCCTCTTGCAGAAACTCCGTGATTCCTTGGCGTGCCGATTCGGGCAGCGGAATCGGCATTTCGCACACAACAACTGGCGGAAGATCTATGTCAACCTCAACCTCATTGGCTTCTTCAGCAGATGGAGCTGCAATGAGCCGCTCGATGGTCTGCACAACGCGAGACGACTTTTCCTGGTCCGCGTGCGTCTGAAGCAGCTCCTTTACCTCTTCTCCGCAAAGTCGCCAAATGAGTGCTGCCGCTTCGTTGCGTTCACTTGCTGAGCCTTTGGTCAGAATCGAGGTGACCAGTGGTTTCGCACCGTTGGCGTACTTCGCGAGAACAGAAGTTGCGACTTCACGCACAGTTTTGGCAGTACCAGTCGCGAGAGTGACGAGCAGGTCGACAATTGGTGTGAAGTCGTATCCAAATCTTCTAAGCAACTGTATAGCCTGGATCTTTGTGTCAGCCTTGTTGTGTTCAATCGTTTCTCGAATAGCGGTCTCATGCCGTTGGGCGTACTCCTTCCAGCCGGTAAACATCTCTAGTGGATCGACATGTATGCCGATGACACCAACCGGAAACGCTTGGTATTGGTTGGACGCCAGTACCGTTGCAAGACACAATTCAGGCGCCGCTCCCGCTGCAGCGAGCGCCTCTTCGAGCCAGGATATCGGAAACCGGAACGGATCCCCGTCGTCCTCGGTAAGATGGTTGCGATAGGCTGAGCTGCCACGTGAATGCAAGACCTCGGTGACACCAGCCGTCAACCATTCTGGCCAATTCGACGAGACACCTAGTTGCGGGGTTAGTGCCAACCCACGGCCTTTTTGACAGGCGGCATAAACTTCACTAAGTCGGACGAACACAACACCTGGGAGCCCAGCTAGTTCTTTGAAATACGCAACACGTGCCTGCGCTCCCGCCGCAATCCTCTTATGATGTTTCGAGTAATAGTTGTAGTCACTGGTCGTGAGCTTCAGTTCGTGCGCTGCCTGGTCACTACCCGCTAGGTCCAGAAGCACCTCTGCGTCATCGCCATCCACAACGTAGCGCACGGTTCGGTCCAATAGCTTTTTCTGTACTTTGTCGAGTGGCTTCAAGTCTGCTGTGATCGACTTTAAAGCAGACTTGTTCAACCCTTCAGGGTTCGTCAGACGTGACTTAGTACCAAAGACCATGGCGAGTAACATTCACGGTATTGAGGAAGTTCCACAGACATACGGATTGCACAGTATAACGCATCAATCCGGGGTAATGCGACCATCCCGTCGCCCGCGAGTTACCGCTCGGAGCATAGAGAAAGGTAGTTTGTAGCGACGAGGGCGGGATTGATGGTTATCGTTCTACGTGTGGCGTGCCCGGGTCCACGCGACACGCAGTAATGGCGAACTTATGAAGCCACGACGCCGACTCTGTTACTCATTTTCAATGCTTGATTACATCAAGTACGAAAGTTGAGTCTTGCCTGCATCTCAAAGACACGTCCGCCTTCTGAGTAAAAGATTCTTGATTTCATATAAGTACCCCATTTCTTGAGCCACACGCATAGCCAGTTCCATATCACGTTCAGCGTAGACTTGCGTTACGTCGGCAGATTGATGGCCACAGATCACCTGAGCAGCATCTAAGCCAAAACGCTTTCGAATTTCTGTAGCGGCGTTATGACGCAACTGGTTTGGCGACCATTTTGGTAGACCTGCTCGTGCACAGACACGCTGAATGGCGTGTCGATAACTGGCAGCATCGTAACAGGGAGCGTAGATGCGCAGTGACCTTAGCTTTCGCCGATCTCTATCGCGTTTCCGCATCGGTGTCGTTCGCTCTGCAGCGGCTTTCGCAAGTCGAGCTTGCTCTGATTCCTCAGGCGTAAAGCAAAACGTGTCTGCAGCTCGAAGCAAGTAACGGCGTAGGACAGCCTGAGCTAGCGGACCGATCACGATCATGCGGCTTTGGTCGTGATGTTGTGTCTTATGCGACTGAGGTATGTAGACCCAGATTGAACCTGAACGATCAATGTCTCCGGGTCGCAGGGTGCAAATTTCTCCTGGCCGAGCCCCTGTTAGTCGCTGCAGTCGAACCATATCGGCTATGACTGGTGGCAGGAGAGCGATCGTTTGCTGAACAACCGCGTCATCCACGCACGAGACGCCACGGGTCTCCCGTGCTCGCGAGCGATCCTTCTTCAGCCCGGTCAACTTCGCTAGTGCTGAATGCGACTCTGGTGGTGCAAGTTCTTGTTCAACGGCCCATCGGAACATCCTAATGATTCGTGAAACCTGTTTGTTGATATGCTTGCGTGACCAGTCAAGGTCGTCGATCATTCGTTCTCTAAGTTCGTCGAGTTTTACTGGCCCAAACTCGTCAACTCGATCGGTACCATGATGTTCATCCATGAATCGTAAAACTTCATCAATAATCATCGCTTCGCGTGTCACTTCGTCATTCTTGCGGTAGTACACGTGGGTGTGCTTGCGATAAACGAAGATCAACTCGTTGATGGTCGCCTCTCGACCTGCCTCTCGCCTTTCGCGGAGCCTTGGCGCCGTGATCAACAAATCGTCATTGGAGAGCGCGACCCGTTCAGCGGGCTTTTGAGATTTGGGCCGGCCAGACTGCTGGGACCGCCGCCACTCTGAGATGGCCTGTTCGTACAACTCGTGGCTCTTGGGCGTACCATAGACGCCAAGATAGATGCGGCGGCCGTTTATCGAAACGATCGCCTGGCCAGAGCCTTTGTGCAGCCGGTACTTCGGCGGTTGGTTAACGAGACGGGGCATGGCAGAAATACTACTCGCTTTGAGGCCGGCCAAAGGGGTAGTCGATCGGGGAACTACCCCTTTGACTACCCTTTTGCGCTCAAATCCGAGCCACCAAGTCCCACTATGACAAAACCTCTAACAGCCTTGCTGGTAGAGGTTTACGTCAAGTGGCGGGGGCCGGATTCGAACCGACGACCTCGAGGTTATGAGCCTCTGCGTGCAGCCGGGTCGTTGTACCATTCTGATAGGCGTTAGCGGAGATTTTAAAGATTTCGTGATACCCGCGAAGTGTACATTCGTACCTATTTGGAACCGTTAAGTATCACTTTGGGTATCAATCGCAATGACCGCGAAGCGAAGTTCTGCGGCGGTCGTTAGTTAGAATTGCCCCGTGCGTCCCAATGGGTCGTGTCAGTCGCTAGCCAAATGGTACTTAAGCTTCAGGTACGGCGACAGAAAATCCTCAATCTGCTGGACAGCCTCGTCAATTCTCTTTGCGAACTGATCTGGCTCCCCAAGCGTTGCATAAACGACTTTTCCAAGTTCCGCGAATTCACTTGTAAAGAGCTCGGGGCCTTTTCGGTAGAACATCTTGTCGATGGCCAAGCGTAGAACCACTGCACATCGATCCAATGGTTGCACAGCATCCTTCACAGCGGGCCCCCAAATTACCTCAGCTTCTACTAGCTCTAATGCAATTGCATCTAGGCCTTCATAGACAGTTTGCCATCTGTAAGCGTGTACAGTCTGCTCGTGCTCGTATTCTTCCTCTTCCGGCTGAACGTTTACTTTAAGTCCTTCAATGTCAACAACATTTTCATTCCTAATGAAGTATTGGATTGCGGTCCTAACCTCCGGAGCCGTAATGTGTGGATCGCGGACACGAGTAAGCCCATTTCTGACTTGAAGTGCTGCCTTCATCATCCGACGCGCCAGTTCATACTCCGTGTTGCCTCGCATCTGTCGCCGCCACGTGCTTAAGCCTTGCCAGGCGACGTACGCACCGACACACGCGGCAGCTGTGACTACGAACTCGCGAATCGTTCGAGCCGTGTAAAGCCAATCAACCGCCGACCGGATGCCATTGAGTGAGCCGTTCATCTGTTCGTACTCCAGGGTACTTCGAGTCCAGTCACTTCGTCCGCGCTCGTTAGAACGCATCCCACGGCTGTCATTTTGGCAAAATCACCCTGCTGAGGGAACTGGCGGCTTGTACGGCACCGGCTCGACTCGTTTGCCGCCGCCGCACTGGTCCCAAATCTCGATGCAATCCTGCGCATCCTCCGCAGTACAAAATTCGCTAACGATCTTGTCGGTGCCGACGATTCGCATACGGAACAGGTCTGTCGTGTCGATGATCGCGTCGCCGTCTTGGGTAAAACCGATGATTAGTTCGCCGTCAATAATCGGACCACATCTCATGATGCCACCTCACTTTCTGAGTTGACTGGGACATACGGCACTGCGACCGCCGTGAGCTCACCATCACCACCCACGTTGTTGAATCCTTCGATGAATGACTCCGCCTCAAAGTCCGTACAGAATTCATCTAGCACTTTGCCACTAGGTTGCATGACGATTCGGTAGAGCCCTGCGGTGTCGACGACGGCCTTTCCGTCCGGGAGAATCTCGGTGACCTTTAGCATGGGGAAGCCTCGCTTTCTTGGATTGAATCAATCTGCTCTTGGACTGTGAAGCAATTGCCTCCGTGTGCGAGTACTTGGTCGTCGCGGTCGAGTAGGTCTACCATGGCCAGCAGGATGCGCTCCCGATTGTCGCTCACGAAATCGGCAACCCGGTCTCCAATGGGCTGGTCGTCGAGCTTGAGCTGCTTCTCGGCGCGCATCGCGTCACGGAGCTGCCGCAAGCACGTCCAGAGGGTGCTAGCGCGTCTGAGCGTTGCGCCTTGCTCTTCCATGTAGTCGAGGAACTCTTGGCGAAAGCCAGGCTGTGCGATGTCAACGAGCTCTGCTGGTCTGCCGATGCATCGTGCCGAGTGACGGACCGCATTGCGGTACCGCCTTTCATCCTTAGCGTCTAGCTGCTGGAGCGGCAGAAACTGGTCCTCCAGAAAATCGATGAGCTTGGACATGGTCGCTTGTCCTTTGCAAAAGAAGAGAGCCCGACGCAGCCTGCTAACGTTGTGTCGCAACTTAGCGGGACTGGCCGGGCTCGTGTGCTGGTGGCTGCCTTGTTGCGTCAATCGCAATATAGAAAATCTACAATGCGATGCAAGGAGAATTGTAGAAATTCCATAAACCATTATCGCGGTGGCAGCAGGTCTCTCGCTGGCGAGAACTTGAGGGCTTTCGCAATGTTCGGGAGCATCTTAATATTCGGCGTACTGTTGCCATTCTCCCAGGCGTAGACGGTCATTACCGAAACGCTCTTGCCAGCCGCTTTTGAAACTTTCTCGGCGAACTCGTCTTGAGTCATTCCGGAGTCCTCGCGCAGTTTGCGTAAGCGAGTTGCGAATCTTCCGACGTACGTTTTCACGTCTGGCCCTCGGCGCGCAGGGGACATATTGTTCAATCTCATTCATGGCTAAGTTTGCGACACAAGTTGATATTCTAGCGAACTTAACGCAGTTTGGCTGCATATTCGGCGGCTAGGTTACCGACCTATTGCGAGGGTATCAAGCAAATTACTGTCGTGACATACGCGTAGCCTCGGGCGAGCACCATCCCATCCCCTAACGCAATTGCAGCTTGTTGAAGTCGATTGGATTCCCTGGCCGCGGTTACGAAGCAGCAGTTTCCAAGCTCGGCGAGATAGGTATGAAGACTCGTTGCTCCTGGGTTAGATTCGAGCGTTGGATTTAGCCTAGCCCATAACCGTAAGGAGCAACGAGCATGTCTAGCCT
>JANQQA010000090.1 GCA_028285205.1 Bythopirellula sp.
CTTATCCAGAATTGCTCGACTGGCTCGCCTGCGAGCTGGTCGATAGCGGCTGGGACGTCAAGCACATCATGAAAACCATCGTCATGTCGGCAACCTACCGCCAGAGTTCGGTCACGTCGCCTGCCAAGGGCGAAGTCGATCCCTACAATCAGTTGCTGTCGCGCGGACCGCGATTTCGCCTCAGCGCCGAGTTCGTGCGCGACGCGGTGCTGCAAGCGAGCGGTAGCTTGGTCAAACGGATTGGCGGTCCCAGCGTGCGCCCCTATCAGCCACCGAATCTGTGGCGCGAGGTCAGCCACTTTGGCAGTTCACCCGCGACGGCGCAGGTGTTTGTTCAGGACCATGGCGAACACCTCTACCGAAGGAGCATGTACACCTACTGGAAGCGCACTGTTCCACCGCCTTCGATGGTGAGCTTTGACGCACCGAACCGCGAGACGTGCACGGTGCAAAGAGAAAGGACCAACACGCCGCTGCAAGCGCTGATCCTGCTCAATGATCCGCAGTTCGTAGAAGCAAGCCGCAACTTTGCCGAGCGCATCCTGCTCGCGGAAGACGATGACGATGCGCGGATTCGCTTCGCGTTCGAGACGGCGCTCTCCCGTTTGCCTAGCGACGAGGAACTCACCCTTGTGCGGGAGACTCTGCATCAAGAATTGGAACGCCTCCGTAGCAATCCCAACGCCGCCGGCGCCTACTTGAATTATGGCGAGAGCCGACGCCACAGCGATTTGCCAATGGAAGAGCATGCCGCCTGGACAACGGTGGCGAGCTTGATTTTCAACCTGAGCGAGATGATTACCAAAGGCTAAACCGTCACAGATAGCGAAATCATGAGCGAACTTAGTCGAAGAGCATTCTTATCTCAGCAGGCGGGCGGCTTGGGTCGGATCGCCTTGGGGTCGTTGTTGCTAGGGAATACCGCGGCCGCGCGAAGCGCGCCTGCGGGTGCTCTGGGTATCGCCGACCTACCGCATTTCGCGCCGCGCGCAAAACGTGTGATCTACTTGTTTCAATCGGGTGGTCCCTCGCACTGCGATTTGTTTGACTACACACCGCGGATCGACAAGCTGCATGGCGAAGAGCTGCCTCCCAGCGTACGCGGCGATCAACGCGTTACCGGGATGACGTCTGGGCAGGACAGTTTTCCCGTCGTTGCACCGATGCGAAAAATGCGTCAGTGCGGACAGCACGGCACCTGGCTGAGCGATCTGATTCCGTACACGCAGAAAATCGCCGACAACATCACTATCGTGCGTTCGATGCACACCGAGGCAATCAATCACGATCCGGCAGTCACGTTCATCAACACCGGTTCGCAACAGCCGGGCAACGCCAGCCTCGGCGCCTGGCTCAGCTACGGACTGGGCAGCGAAAATGAGAACCTGCCTGCGTACATGGTGCTGATGTCGCAAGGATCGGGAAAGAATCCAGGGCAACCACTGTTCTCGCGTTTGTGGGGCAGTGGTTTTCTTCCTTCCAGCCATCAAGGCGTCAACTTACGCCCCGGCGCGAATCCAGTGCTTTACCTCGCCAATCCCGAGGGCGTCACTTCCGCCAGTCGGCGCGCGATGCTCGATAATCTTAGTAAACTTAACGCTATTCAGTCCGCCGAAACGGGCGATCCGGAAATTCAATCGCGCATTTCCGCTTATGAAATGGCATTCCGCATGCAAAGTTCCGTACCTAGTCTGACTGATCTGAGCGACGAATCGGAATCGACATTTGAGCTCTACGGTCCCGACTCCAAGCGACCAGGTACATTCGCAGCCAACTGTCTGCTAGCGCGCCGTATGGCTGAGCGAGGTGTTCGCTTCATCCAGCTGTTTCATCGCGGCTGGGATCAGCACATCTCGATCGAGGAGCAACTTCCCAAGCAGTGTCGGGATACCGATCAGCCGTCAGCGGCGTTGGTCAGAGATTTGGAGGAACGAGGGCTGCTCGACGATACGCTCGTGATTTGGGGTGGTGAATTCGGTCGCACCGTGTACAGCCAGGGAACGCTCGGCAGCCCCAGCGCCGGTCGCGACCATCACGGACGGTGTTTTTCTATCTGGATGGCGGGCGGCGGCGTGAAGCAAGGTTTCGACTTCGGACAGACCGACGACTTCAGTTACAACATCACCGAGAACCCCGTACACATCCGCGATCTGAATGCAACCATCCTGCATTGCCTGGGGATCGATCACCAGCGATTCACGTTCAAGTTCCGCGGACTCGATCAGCGGCTCACCGGTGTCGAAGAGGCGCACGTCGTGCGCGAGTTGCTGAGCTAAGCCATAATGTCGCGGATCACGCGGCCGTGCACGTCGGTCAACCGGAAGGGTCGGCCGTCGTGTGTGTAGGTGAGCTTCTTGTGATCGATACCCAGCAGATGCAATAGCGTGGCGTGCCAGTCGTGCATGTGGACGCGGCCTTCGACCGCGTGGTGGCCGAACTCGTCGGTGCCGCCGTAGCTGAAGCCCGGTTTCACGCCGCCACCGGCCAGGAACATCGTAAACCCGTCTGGGTTGTGGTCGCGTCCGGTGCCGTTTTGCTGAGCGTAGGGTGTGCGACCAAACTCAGCACCCCACCAGACAAGCGTATCCTCCAGCAGCCCGCGTTGTTTGAGGTCGGTCAACAGGCCGGCAATTGGTTGGTCGGTGTTTAGGGCATGGTCACGATGCTGATGTAAGTTGGAGTGTTGGTCCCAGCGCGGATTGTTGGTGTTGTCGCCGTAATTCACCTGAATGTAACGCACACCAGCCTCCGCCATGCGGCGCGCCATCAGGCACTGCCGGCCGAAATCGTCCGTATGCGGCTGATCAATTCCGTAGAGGTCTTTGATGTGTTGGGGCTCCTGCCGGAAATCGAACAAGCCAGGCGCGTGATGCTGCATTCGCCAGGCGAGTTCATAGGAGCTGATGACCGCCTCCAATTTGTCGTCCCCGGCGCGATCGCGAATCTGCTCGGCGTTGATCGCCCGCAGCAACTCGAACTGCCGACGTTGCTCGGCAGTAGTGCGGGCAGGATTGACCAAATCACGCATCTTGACGTCTTTCGCGGGCGTGCCCGCGCGACCGACGGCAGTACCTTGGAACGCGGCCGGCAAAAATGCATTGCTATAGTTCCGCGGACCCCCGTTACCCATCGATGGTTGAATGGAAACGAATCCCGGCAGATTCTGATTCTCGGTGCCCAGTCCGTAGAGCACCCACGAACCGACCGACGGCCGCACGAGATTGATCGAGCCAGTGTGCATGAACAAGGTTGCCGGTCCATGCGCGACGCCATCGGTGTGCATACCCTTGAGGAAGCAGAGATCGTCGACATGCTGTGCGATGTGTGGAAACAGGTCGCTGACGTGGGCGCCCGACTCGCCGTGCTGTCTAAATCGCCAAGGCGATTTAAACACGCGGTGCTTCGTGATCTTTCGTGTCTTCGCCAATACTCGGGCATCGTCGAACACGAGCTTCTGCCCGTCCTTCTCGGCCAGCATGGGCTTGTAGTCGAAGGTATCCACGTGGCTCGGTCCGCCCTGCATAAACAGGAAGATTACCCGTTTCGCGCGTGGGGTGAATTCGGGTTCACGTGGCGACAGCGGATTCGCGACGGTCGCGTATGACTCGCGTTGAGCCATACCCGCCGCAGCCAGATAGCTGAAACCGCAAGCGGTCGACCTAAGCATCTGTCGACGCGAAATGATTGGTAACTGTGAATTCATGGTCGAACGACCCACTGACTAATTCAGGTAGCGAAAATCGATGCTCTGAAACAACGTCTGATACAACATACTCCAGTTCTTGCTCTCATCTGATCCGTCATGAAGTAAAGCTTCGGCCAGCTGCAGCTCCATTTTGCTGGGCCCGCGCCCCAGCACTTGGCTGAAAGCGAATCGCAGACGCTGTGTTTCGTCGAGTTCCGAGCGGGCGAGTATTCGGTTCGCCGCCGCATCAGTGACTTCGAGCATGAACGGATTGTTCATTAGGAAGTGTGCTTGCGGCACCGTCGTGCTGCTGGTGCGTGAGCCGAGCTGAATGTTTGGATCCGCGAAGTCAAACACTTCCATCAGCTGTGGCAATCGATTGCGGAAGATTGGCAGATACACGCTGCGCCGCTTGCTCTTAAATACATAGCCGTATTCGATCTTGGTGCCCTTCGCGATCGAGGGACCGCCAGCGGAGGAATCGAGTTGGCCGGAGATGAAAAGCAGCGTATCGCGAATGCTTTCGGCATCGAGACGCTGGCGATTCATATGCGAGAGCCAGCGGTTATCAGGGTCTGTCTCAATGGCCGAAGCGCCGCGCGCGGAACTCATCCGATAGGTTCTCGACAACATGATCTCGCGAATCAGCTGCTTCACAGACCATCCCTGCTCGACGAACTGCGTTGCTAGATAGTCCAGCAACTCTGGATGCGACGGTTGATCGCCCGTCGAGCCGAAGTTATCCACCGTGCGCACCAGGCCTTGGCCCATTAACCAGTGCCAAACCCGATTCACCACTACACGCGCAGTGAGTGGATGCGACGGACTGGTCAGCCACTCGGCGAGTTCCATCCTGCCGCTCACGTCGCTGACAATGCCGGGAAACTCAGCGCTGGCACAGACTTGCAACACTCCGCGCGGCACGATTGGACCCTCGTTGTGCACCACACCACGAATCGCAAGCGGAATGTCGCTGGGCTGCTCCTTATCCGCAACCGCCATCGCGATCGGTGCGTTCGGCTTGCCTGCTTTGAGGGTCTTGATCTTGCTTTGAAGCCGCTTCAACTGATTACGATACGATTCCTGCGCAAGTGATGAGGTAGGCTCGTCGCTTGTGGGCGATTTCGACTTCGCATCCTTAATCTTTGCTTCCAGCTCTCTGCGTTGGTCCGATAACTTGGCCATTTCGGCATCGAACTGCTCCGTCGCAGCCTCGTCATCGGGCGAAAGCGGGAGCTTGGCCGTGTTGCAGGCGGACACGTTATCGTGCTGTACCGTCACGGTGCTTTTGAAAATCCCTGCCATGGCGTAGTATTCGCGAGTGGGGATCGGGTCGAACTTGTGATCGTGACACCGCGCGCAGCCGAGCGTCATACCCATGAAGGCCTTGCCGAGCGTATCGACCTGCTCATCGGCGATGTCCATTTCTAAGACGTCTTTGTCTTGCAACTCGAAGTTCGTCGGCCCCAACACCAGAAAGGCCGTCGCAGTGAGTCGCCGTCGACGTTGTTGCCAGTCGGAAGTCTCCATCAAATCGCCCGCGAGCTGCTCACGGACGAACTTGTCGAAGGGCAAGTCGTCGTTGAACGCATCGATCACGTAGTCACGGTAGCGCCACGCGTGCGGAAATAGTGCCGACCGCCCTCCGCCGCTGGAATCGGCGTAGCGGACGACATCTAACCAATGCCTTCCCCAGCGTTCACCGAACTGCTGGGACGCCAGCAAACGATCGACCACTCGAGCAACCGCGTCCGTTGTCGTTTCACCGTCCGCCTCGAAGTCGTCCAACTCTTGCGGCGTTGGCGGCAAGCCGATCAGCGCGTAGTAAATTCTCCGTAGCAGAGTTTTCCGATCGGTATCAGCCGCTGGCTGAAGGCCCTTAGTTTCGAGCGTGGCGAGGATAAATCGATCAATCTCGGTTTGCGGCCACGACGCATCCCTGACGGTCGGCGGAAGCTCTGGGCGAGGGGGCTGAAACGACCAGAACTTACGTCCTTCCTCTAAATCAATGCCCACATCACGGTGGACGGCGTCTCCGTCCCGCGGGTCGACAGCGCCGTGGGCAATCCACTTCTCGAAATCTGCGACAACGTGCGGTGGTAGTTTCTTGTCGGGTGGCATTTCGAAGGATTCGTAACGAATCGCACTGAGCAACAGACTCTCGGCCGGCTTGCCGGGTACAACGGTCGGACCTGATTCGCCGCCTCGCCGAATTCCAGCGCGCGTTTCCAGGAGCAAACCACCTTCGACTTCTTCCGCCTCGGCAGAGTGACAGCTGTAGCAGTGCTCGATGAGCACAGGACGGATCTTGCTCTCAAAAAAATCCAGCTCAGCGAGTGCATGTTTGCCCGCCGGGCTATCAGCCGCGGAGGTCGAAGCCGCGCGGAGCAAGATCGCAAGAATCCCAAGCCGAAGCAAAAACCGGCACGGACGGCTAGCAAGCAGAATCGAGTTAGCCACGCCAAGAAGCAGCATCCCTATAGGATAGCCCAGCGCTGCCGTGTCGTCAGCATCTTTCCCCGCGACGATGCACAGTCCTCTCAAGCTGTCGAATTCGCGTGATTTTCGCAGAAAGCAACGACTTTGCGCGTTGCCTCAGAAGCTGAAATTAACGTTCCACGAACGACGACAAATGTTAATATATTGGTGTGCGGGCAGTTTTCTTTCTGCACCGTCATTGTCAGGCGTTCTCTAAGGCCACAGGAATTGAGATGAAGAGCCAGCTTCCTCTATTTACCGCCCTCGTTATGTCTGCTTGGACTGCTAGTTGCTGTGTGGGCGAGGAAAAGCAGATCACGCTGGGAACGCCAGTCGAAAACTTCGAACTGAAGGACTACCGCGGCAAGGTTCATAGCCTCGCCGACGTCGAAAGTCCGCTGGTCGTGCTCGCATTCGTGGGGACCGAATGTCCACTGGTGAAACTCTACGGTCCGCGTCTGGCCGCGTTGCAAGAAAAGTACGAGTCGCAAGGCGTTGCCATTTTGGGCATCAATGCCAATCTACAAGACTCGGTCACGGAGATCGCCGCCTTCGCGCGCAAGCACGACATCAATTTCCCGATCCTCAAGGATCTCGGCAACAAAGTTGCCGACCAGATCGGGGCGGAACGCACTCCACAAGTGTTCGTACTCGATCGCGAACGCGTGGTTCGTTACATCGGCCGGATCGACGATCAGTATGGAGTCGGCTACGTGCGCGACCATCCCCAGCGGCATGACCTGGCGATCGCGCTGGACGAACTGCTCGCAGGTAAGCCCGTATCAACGCCGGTGACGGTTGCTCCCGGATGCCACATCGGTCGGCAACGCGAGCCAATCGCCGATGCCAAGGTGACCTACTCGAACCGCATTGCACACATCTTTCAACAGCGCTGCGTCGAATGCCACCGTGAGGGCGACATCGCACCGTTTGCGCTGCAAGACTACGATGAAGTCGCCGGCTGGGCGGCGATGATCGAAGAGGTCGTCCGCGAGCAACGCATGCCGCCCTGGCACGCTGACCCCGCCCACGGCGACTTCGTCAATGCACGTGCCTTGACGGACCAGGAGAAGCGGGACATCTACCAGTGGGTGGCAGACGGCGCGCCGGAAGGTGATCCAGCGGAATTGCCCGCACCGCGAGAGTTCGTCACCGGCTGGCAATTGCCGCAGGAGCCCGAGGCGGTGTTCACGATTCAGCCCGAGCCATTCAGAGTCAAGGCGGAGGGAGAAATCAAATACCAGTGGTTCGATGTCGACCCTGGTTACGACGAGGACAAATGGGTCAAAGGCGTTGAAATCCTCCCCGGTAATCGAGCCGTCGTGCATCACATCCTGGCATTTATCCGCGATAAGGACACCGGCGTTCGCGTCAGCGGCGACCGAGGCTTCTTTGCAGGTTACGTCCCAGGGCTCCGCGCAAAGATGCTGCCCGCAGGGATGGCCAAGTTGCTCCCGGCGGGCTCGAAGCTTGCTTTTCAGGTTCACTACACGCCGGTCGGATCGGTGCAGTTCGATCAGAGTAAGATCGGCCTTGTGTTTGCCGATCGAGACGAGGTGACCCATCGCGCGATCTCGACCAGCGCTGTCAACAGCAGGTTTGCTATCCCGCCGCACGATGAGAACCACCGCGTGGAGGCGGACTCAAAGAACTTTCCTTGGGATGTGAAGCTGCTGTCGCTGTCGCCGCACATGCACTTGCGAGGCAAAGCGTTTTATTATGAGGCAGTCATGCCCGACGGATCGACGACGCCGTTGCTCGACATTCCGCACTACGATTTCAATTGGCAAACGGAATACCGGTTCACCGAGAGCATCGAGCTGCCGGCCGACTCAAAAATCCACGCCGTCGCGCACTTCGACAACTCCTCTGGTAACTTGAGCAATCCCGATCCGGAGCAAACGGTCCATTGGGGGGATCAGACTTGGGACGAGATGATGATCGGCTACTTTTTGATCGCCGTGCCGGTCGATACACCGATCGCGCACCCGGAGGCCGAACTGCTATCGCCCAAAGCAGCGGTGAAGGCCGCCGATAAGAGAATTGCTCGTATCTTTCACCGTGCCGATGCGGACGAAGACGGCATCATCACCAAAGATGAAGCACCGCCTCTGCTGAAAACGACATTCGAGAAAGTCGACGCTGACGCCAATGGCGAGATCACCGTGGAAGAGTTTACCGTTGCGGTTAAAAAGTACTTCAGCAGGAAGAAGTAGCCGCGCTGTTACTTCTTGAACGCCTGGTGCTCCGCGTTGCCACCGCTAATCAGGTACGCGAGAAGATCAAGGATTTCGTCTTCCGTCATGCGACTGAGCAACCCAGCAGGCATGGCGGAAACTTTCGAGACCTTCATTTCCTCGATTTCCTTGCGATCAATCTTCACCAGCTGATTCGGGTCGGTGAGATCCGTATTCAGTGTGAAAGAATCTCCACTGAGGTTAACAACCACGCCCTGGTGCGTTTTGCCGTCTTCCATCTGTACGACGACCGAGGAGTACTGATCGTTGATGACTTTGCTAGGATTGATGACTTGATCCAACAAGTCCCGCACCGAGAAGCGTCTACCGGCGGACGTCAAGTCCGGCCCCGTCATGCCCCCTTGATTGTCGAATCGGTGACAAGCGTAGCAAGCAGCGGCTGCGAACATGCGGCGTCCATTGGCAAAGTCGCGTTGTTCGAGCCCAGTGTGCGCGGCGGCTGCAAGTTCGTCGAGCGTCCACTCCCGAGAATCGCGATCCGCGAACATTTCGCCTAGATTTTCTATCGCGGATTTCTTTTCGGGCTTTCGTGCCAACAACTCGGCCATCGATCCCTTTTCCGCTTCACTCAGCGCCGCGACCGCGTCATTGCGAATGAACTCCAGAAACTTCTCGAAGCTAAGTCCGCCCCGGTAGCTGGCAGCTTTGAGGAACCACTGGAAGTAGGCTTCGCGTAACTCCGCGTTCCAACCGGCCTTCAGCATGCGAATCGAACGTGCATACTGCATCTGCTCTTCTTGGGTGGGCGCGGCGTGGATCAGAGCCATCGCTTTCGCGGCAACCGTCGGTGATTGGAGCCAAGCCAGTGTTTCGCAAAGCAGCCAGTTCTCTTCTGGGGTTTCGGCAGGAAAACACGGATCGAACTTCTGAATCAGCCGCTGCTCTGTAGCTTCATCTGGGCGACCGAAGCGGCTCAACACAATTTGCAAAGTCCGATGCAACGTAAGCCGTTGCTCAGGGCCAAGCTCGTCGACGCCAATCGCCAAGATAGTCTCCAGCAGCTTCGCACGCATCACCGAATCGACTGGCACGGCGGACTCGCTGCGATGCAAAGGGCATACGCCCGTGACCCGCGTCAGTGCGAGCAACGCTTCCGCTTGGCGTGCGGGATCGGTCTCAGACATCGCTTTGTCTAACCATTGTGCGGCGGGCTGATGTTCGATAGTGGTGCGGGCGGCCCAGCGAATGAAGCGATCTTGATCGGCAAGATAGGGCCAAGCGGTTGCAATCGCCGTGGGGTCTTGCCGACCGTGGAAGGCCTCGAGCATGTGACGAGTGGTGCGGGCTTCGCTCTCTGTCGGTTTGGCATCGACGGGCTCAACCGACTCGTCACCAACGTAAGTCACGCGATACAACCCCGACTGCACGCGCCGTCCGCCAATGGTGAAATACATCGCCCCGTCGGTTGGATGAATAATCGCATCGGTGATGGGCAGCGGCGCACCAGTGACAAATTCCTCCTTCGTCGCCGAGTAACTGGAACCCTCCGGATTGAGATGGACGGCGTAGAGCTTACCCCAACTCCAATCGAGGGCGTACAGGGCGTTTTGGTACTTGGCCGGGAATTTCGCTCCATAGCCGAAGAGAACGCCGGTCGGCGATCCTGGCCCAATGTCCAGCGTACCGGGCAGATTGTCGGCGTAGAACGGCATCCGTTTACCAGCGCCGTTCCGCCAACCGAATTCTGCGCCGCTGGTCACATGGCAGATGCGCGTCGGGCGATACCAGGGAGTGTTGAAGTCCCATTCCATGTCCGCATCGTAGGTAAACAGTTCGCCATCGTGATTGACTGCCGCGTCGTAGATGTTCCGAAACCCTGATGCATACGCCTCACACGTCTTTCCGTCAGGCGTGATGCGATAGACGATGCCGCCCGGCGCTAACACGCCTCGATTGTGTCCGCGCCCGTCGGGCATACTGGGCAGCAGGTGATCCTCGCCCCAAACCTGCGGAACTTGCGACGTCGGGGCAAGCGCCGGCGGTCTGGTATTGTTGCCGGTGATCAGGTACAGCGCTTCGCCATCCGGCGTTGGCACAACCGCGTGCACACCGTGGTCGCCGTGCGAGTTCAGTTCCCGCAGCAGTTCGACTTTGTCGAGTTGATCATCGCCATTGCTGTCGGTCACGCGATACAGACCGGAGGGAATCTTGCGCTCGTAGTCGTTGACACCGACGTACAGGGCGCCGAAGGCCCACACCATACCGTTGGACGCGCGAATGTCGGCGGGAACCTGCTCAACATCCGCGCGGTCAATGGTTTGTCCTGCGGCGGGAGGAGAAATGCGGTAGAGCCCACCGAACTGATCGCTCACGAGCAGGCGTCCCTTATCGTCGGTGCACAATGCGACCCACGACCCTTGATCTTCGCCGGGGACGGAGTAGAGCAACTCGACCTTGAACCCCTCCATAGCCTTGATCCGATCGATCGGCGTCGCAGTGTTGCCGCCAATCGGAGGGCCGACCGTCCTTTTCTTTTTCTTCTTTCTGGCCGCCTTCTTCATCTCGGCAGTTTGCTTGGGAATCGTGTCGAGCTTGGTCGAGTCTTGGCCAACTGCTACCGATACTGCGAAAGCAGCGCAAATCATTGTGATAGACGTAACCGCCAAAAGCGACGATCGAAGTGTGTGGCTATACATTTTACGTGTCGTGGACAATTTGGATGTCCAATCTCGAGAGTGTCGTTTGATTGACCGGGTAGGTGGGAGGCCGATGCAGCGAGGAATCAGTGGCGAACAGTTCTACAACGCTGGTGCCTCCCAATCAGGAATGCCAGACTCTTGCAGCTGTTTATTGAAGAGTACGTGAAATGGCCTGGTTTTCGACATTGGTACATCTTCATTCACCATCATCGGTTTGGTCGCTTCCCACCACTTATCGTAAACTGACCGCATCTCGGCGACAACTTCGGGATGTTGGTCAATGATATTCGTCGTCTGCCCCGGGTCCGCCAGCATGTCGTAGAGGCGTTCGTTCTGGACAAAGCGGAATCTCGTATTGCGCACGGCGCAGCCTTTATGCTTGAACTCGTCAACATCGGCACCGGTGGGCCATCGACCGCGATGCGTAAAGAGGTAGCGATCGGGCCAATCGGCGTTGGCTGCTTCGATTAAGGGCAACAGATCGCGGCCTTCGACTTGGTCTTCCGGCAGCTTACCACCTGCCAAGGCAGTCAACGTCGGCAAAATATCGATGTGTGCCGTTAGCGACTCGATATCCCGTCCAGCAGTGATGTGGTCGTCCCAGCGAACGAAAAACGGCACTCGGACGCCACCTTCCTCGGCCGATCCTTTCAGTCCTCGCATGCCAGCGTTGTACGTATTCATCGGAGTACCATCAGGCTGTGTGCCCAGTGGCCCATCTCCTCTCTGAGTACCGCCAGTCATGCCGTTATCCGACATGAAGATGATTAGCGTATTGTCCAGTAGTTGCCATTCCTCCAACTTTGAACATAGCACGCCAACGTTTTCGTCGATGTTCTCGATCATCCCATAGAATCCTGCGGCGCGGTCGCTGAAACCAAGTTTGGCAAATCGCTCGGCGTTCTTCTCGGGTGCGTGGAACGGCGCGTGCGGGGCATTGGTCGTGATGTAGGCGAAAAACGGAGACTCACCGTCTTTGACGGCCTTGATCCATCCGAGAGCGGCATGGAAGAACAGATCGGTACAGTAGCCGTCTGTTTTTACGAACTTGCCATTGTGACGGATCACTGGGTCAAAGTACTTGTTGTCAGGGACATCAGCACAACTGCATTTGTATGCTTGGCCGATACCACCCGCTCCATGAATGAACGCCTCGTCGAACCCACGACTGTGCGGTTGATAAGGTTCCTCGTCACCCAAGTGCCACTTGCCAAAGATGCCCGTTGTGTAGTTGGCAGCCTTTAGCACCTGCGGCAGGATGGTCGCGTCGAGGGTCATGCGCTCGCGTTCGAGAATCGTGTGCGTAACTCCGTTTCGCATTGGGTGGCGGCCAGTCATCAGCGCCGAACGCGTTGGCGCACAGGTAGGACTGACGTGAAAACGATCGAATCGCACACTCTTGTCGTACATCGCGTCCAAGTGCGGTGTTTGAATCCACGGATGTCCGTGTCTGCCAACTGGTCCGTAGCCCTGATCGTCGGTAATCACGAGCACAATGTTGGGCCTGCTGCCAGCGAGTGGCGCTGCGGTAGCCGACGACTGCCAGCCCAATAGGAACACGATGCTAAGACAAAGAACCGTTCTCATGGAGTTACCTGATGTGATCTAGTGGGGTTTGAGATACAATCTGACGAGTGGTACTCAGCCGTCATAGATCCTCATTTTAAGAAGTGAAATCGCTGTGAATAGACTGTTTCCAAGAGCATCCGCTTCACAAGTTCACACGGGTTATCGATCTTCAGCGACCGGGCCGCCTCGTGGCCTTCGCAACTCGCACGGATTTATCACATCCGCACGCCGGCTGGCTGTTGCTGTTTCCTTCGCTTGGTTGGCGATGGTTGACGTGAGTTGTTTCGCAGAAGCGTCTAAAAGTAACGGCGTCCGCGCGCGGTTGTACTGGATTGATGGCGAGGTCGATCCGAAAAAAACTCTCGCCCCCAACCAGTCGCCGAACCTGGACGTGCGAATTCCGAAGCTCACGTTCGACGGAGACGAAGCGTGGTTTACCAACGCGGGCAAGAATTACAAGAAGCAGTATGTGCTGGTACTCGAAGCAAACCTTCGGGTGGAGGATGCGCGTGAGTTTCAGGTGCGACTTGCTTCGGAAGCCCCTGCGTTTCTATTTCTAGATGGTCGGGAAGTCGCTTTCGCCGAGGAAGGAGATCCCGAAATCGAAGAATTCGAGGCCGACGCTGACCACGTTGCTCTTAAGATCATTCAATCTGTTAATGACGAACCGCGTTGGCTCGATCTCCGTTGGCGTGTCGACGAAGACGAACCGTTCGAAGCGGTGCCGACTGAATCGCTCACCAGCGACGACTTTTACTTTCGCCCCACCAATGGCGGTGCCAAACGACTGGCCGACGAGGAAGACCGACCCGGCAAGTACGAGAAAGTTGTTGGCGTATTCCCCGGAATTGATCTGTATCCGGTACGTCCACCTGGTGTGGAAGTACCTGTCGGCGGACTGGATACGCTTCCGGATGGACGTTTGGTGGTCGCCTCGTTCGACGCTCGCCGGCTGCGTGCCCCCGTACCGCAAGAAGAGCCTGACGGCGAACTCTGGCTTTATTCCAACCTCGACGACGATGACTCTGCCGCCGTGCAGCGAGAGCTGATCGCCGAGAATCTATACGAACCTGCCGGTGTGTGCGTGGTGGACGAGTCGGTTTTCGTGTCGCAGCGTGACGAAATCACGCGGTTCGACTTCGATGCGACCAAGGATCGCTGGCGACCTACGACGATTGCCAGCGGCTGGGAGTCCAACGACTTCCACGCTCTCAGCTTCGGACTGATTCACGAACCAGGGCAGGGTGGTCATCCGGGATACCTGCTGATGGCGCGTGGCACGGGCTTGGGACTCAGGAAGAACCCACCAAACCACGGCTCGGTCTGGCGGATTGATCTGAGCAAGCCGGCAGGCGAGAACCTTCAGCCGATCACCGGCGGGCACCGCACCCCCAACGGAATTGGCTTTGGTCCGGAAGCTGAAATCTATGTGACTGACAATCAGGGGGAATTCACGCCAGCAAATGAACTGAATCGGGTCGTGGAGGGCAGTTTCTACGGATTCCGACAACAAACTTCGGGAGGTGGCGCAGCTTCACTCTTCCAGGACCGCGAGACGACTCCGCCCACCGTTTTCTTGCCTCAAGACGAAATTGCCAACTCACCGTCGGAGCCACTTTTGATTCCCGAGGGCTGGCCTTACGCAGGCCAGATGTTCGTTGGTGACGTGAAGTACGGTGGCGTTAACCGTGTCTTCTTGGAGAAAATCAACGGCGTGTGGCAGGGGGCCGCCTTTCGATTCACGCAAGGATTGGAAGCCGGCACAAATCGCATGGCATTCGGCGCTGACGGAAGCCTGTTTGTCGGCGGGATCGGCGGCGACCACTCGTCAACTTGGAACTGGGTTAATCCGCGGGGTAAGAAAACTTACCAAGGCCTAGAGCGGCTCAAACCCAACGGGCAACTCGTGTTTGATCTCGAGCAGGTTGAAGTCACTAGCAAAGGTCTGCGAGTCCGCTTCACGAAGCCGATCGACGAACAGTGGCTTGGCAGCACGAGCAATTACCGCGTAAGCCAGTGGCGCTACGTGCCGACTCCCAACTACGGTGGTCCGAAAGTCGACGAGCGCGAACTCTACGTGACGCGGGCAGTGCCTGCCGACGACCTGATGGGCGTCGACCTAGAAATCGAAGGGCGCGAGACCGGTCACGTCATCCACGTGGTCACCGATCCACAGGCAGAAGACGGCGCGCGGCTATGGTCGACCGAAGCTTGGTACACGCTCTGGGAAATCCCTGACAAATAGCGTTGCATGATGACCAGTTCGTGCCATTAGCATGGCCGCGCTGTTTGATGTCCCGTATCACTGGACACTCACACGACGATTGCCGGTGCGCTGCGCCCACTCATCGTAAGCGGCCGCCAGACTGTTTAGGACCTCAGGATGCTGGGCTGCCAAGTCATTTGTCTCGGTGCGATCACTGGCTAGGTCGTAAAGTTCCCAACGCCGGACGAGCTTGTCCCACACCGCCTTCCAGTTTCCACGACGAATTGCAGCGCTCTTGCTCCATTCCCAACACAGCTGGGCATGTGGCTCGCGACTCTTGCCCTCAAAAACTGGCACCAAAGAGATCCCCTCGACGGGCAATAGCGTGTTTCCCTGATGCTCAGTCGGGTACTCTCCACCCGCAACTTCCAAACAGGTCGGCATCATGTCGATGATGTGGCCGGGCTGTCGGGTGATTGTGCCCGGCTCGACGCGTCCCGGCCAGTTCACGATCAGCGGCGTGCAGATTCCACCTTCATGCGTCCACGACTTATAGCGCCGAAACGGTGCGTTTTGTGCCCAGCCCCACGACGGGCCAACGCAGACGTAATCGTCCTTCGGGCCAGGCCGGCGTACTGCGGGATCGCGACCACCGGGCTCTTCGCTGCAGCCGCCATTGTCGGACAAGAACATCAGTAGTGTGTTGTCCGTGATTTGCAACTCGTCCAGCGTTTCGACGAGGCGACCAATGTTCTGATCCATCGCATCGATCATGGCCGCGTAGACCGCCATCCGCAAATCTTCAAACTCGTGGTCCGCCGTCTCCCAGTCGTAGGCTTTCGAATCGCCCTCCGAAAACTGCCAGTTGTAATCGATTAGTCCCATTTCTTTCTGTCGATCGAACCGACGTCGACGCATCACATGCCAACCATCGCGGAACTTGCCGACATACTTTGAGATATCTGCAGGTTTAGCGTGCAATGGGTAGTGTGGAGCGGTGTAGCAGAGATGCAGGAAGAATGGCTTCTCGTGTGCCGCGAATCGACGGACCGTCTCGACCGCATGGTCTGTGAACGCGTCGGTCGTGTAGTAGTCGGCGGGAAACTTCGTGACACGTTTCAAGTTGTGAGTGAAGAAACGCATCCTACCGCCCTTGTATGGCGGATCTGCAATCGACGGATCAAAAAAGTTGCAACAGCCGTCGAGCAAACCATAGACTTCGTCGAAACCACGATGAAACGGATGGGTCGTCTCGGATCGCCCAAGATGCCACTTGCCACTCAAGACCGTTTGATAGCCGCAGGCGCGCATCGCTTCGCCGAGCGTTATCATATTCGTCTTGAGCAGATCTCCCTGCGGCCGAGGATAGAGACCCGTCAAGATCGAAGCACGCGTCGTCGTGCACTTGGCGTTGTTGTAGAACTGAGTGAAACGCAGACCGTCGCTTGCGAGCCGATCAAGATTCGGCGTCTGCACTTCACCGCCGTAGCAACCAATATCTGACCAGCCCATGTCATCGCACATGATCAGTACGATGTTTGGTCGCTCATCGGCAAGTGCGTGCGTTTCAACGGAGGCGAATACCGCTACCAGCAGCACTACGCACCAGAGGACTTTCGCGACGGCTTGCGGCCGCCTACCCACTACCACACTCGGATTCATGAGTTCAGTTCGGTTGGAGCGATTCTCACCTATTCAGCAGCGAGAGCTTCCGCTTTAGTCATCGCCAGATCTGCGGGTTTCACACCTCTGCGAAAACCCTTGAAGCTATAGTCGCTTGGGTCATAGTCGCCAATGACCCGAACGTCCGCCTTCGCCGGCACATCCATCTCAAGTCCCCAGTAGACGCCGTTGACTAGCAGCCGTCGCATATCTTCGTCGAGTAGATCGGGCGCAGCTCCCATCGTTGTGCACAAGACGCGATTGACGACTCCCGCCTGGTTCTTGTGCTCGCGCGCCCAAGCAACCGGCTGCAGCGGGTCGTTCTTGCCGCCGGTCTCCAGCGGCGAATCCTCCGTCATGCCCGACAAGACTTGACCGTTCATCAACAGTGTTGAATCCTCCAGCGGAGCCGCAGTGTAAGCTCCGCTCGTCGCGAAAATCGGCCCGACTCCCTTGAGTAGCGGATGATTCTCAGCACCTGGAACAACGATAGCGAGTGTCGCTTCCCGGTGATTCTTGCCTAAGTGTGTCACCCAAGTCTCACCCAGAACCTGGCGCCCGAATCCGCCTGGCCAATCCTTGTTGCGAAAGGAATAGGTTCGGTAGCCGGTTTCGTCCTCTTTTCGAAAGTTGAACGCATGTGTGCTTGTACGGATGCCAACGATGGGTTTGCCAGCTAAGTAAGCGTCAGCGAAGTGCTTCATGATGTCGTCAGGATACCGACGGAATCGTAGTCCCATGACAATCGCGTCAGCCGAGTCGATCTGCTCAGCGCCAGGCAAACTGTTGTTCACGTCGGGATTGATGGTGCCATCCTCGGGATCAATGGCGAACAGCACGGTTGCCTTGAATCCATGTCGAAACGCCAGAATTTTCCCCAATTGCACCAGCGCTTCTTCGCTGCGGTACTCTTCGTCACCAGTGAGCAAGACGACGTGTTTGCCGGCGCCAGGACCGTCATCGCCTTCGTAGACAACATAGTCGTCAGCCGCTACGGATCGTGCCCAGAGTACTACGATTCCCAAGATTCCGATTAAACATCGCATAGCGTGACTGCCTCCTTCAGGCCTGCAAGTGGATCGCGGGTGGGGATAAACTCTTGGCCGACGAAACCGTCATAGCCGATGTCCAATAGCTTCTTCATAATCGCGGGGAAGTTGATTTCTTGCGTGTCGTCGAGTTCGCCGCGGCCCGGACATCCAGCCGTGTGAACGTGGCCCAGAATGTCCTTGTTCTGCTCCAACCGACGGATCACATCGCCGTGCATTACCTGCACGTGATAGATGTCAAACAACAACTTCACGTTGGGCGAACCAACGCGGCGGATGATCGAGGCGACGTAGTCTAGATCATCTCCCTGGTAGCCAGGATGCCCTTTCATCGGATGCGTATCATCACGCGTGTTGAGATGTTCAACACACAGATTGACGCCTTTCTGCTCTGCGTAGCTGGCGACCTCACTGAGTCCTTTGACGCAGTTTTCGGCTCCCTCTTCTAGTGAGATTTCGCCACTCTCTGGATCCTCGGCATCGCGCCATTTGTATCCTGTAAAGGCGATCACATTCGGAAAACCTGCCTCGGCGTTTTCGTCGATCGCATTCTTTGTGCGTGCGATCACTTCCTCGTGATAATCAAGATTATTGAATCCCTTCATGAACAGCGCGCCCGGCATACCGTTTGGCGACATCGCGCAAATCAGCCCGTGCTTCTTCAAGGTGGGCCACTCAGGTGGGTCGATCACTTCCACCGACAGGCAGCCTAGCTCTTTGGTTACCTGACACATCTTCTCCGCATCCCAGCACTCCCCTGCCACATTGAAGCACCAGAACGCGATCGATTGCTTGATATTGCCATTGGTAATGGACATTGGCTTGACGGTCTCCCAGACGAGTTTGTGGTTGCAAGCAACGCGTTCCAACAGTGTAGCAGTTCACCAAACGCCAAACTACTACTAGATTTGCACCGTCTCGCCAACTGGCATCGGGTGCGGACATTGATTAAAATCGGGCTTCACTAAGTACTCAGGCGGTCTGCTTCTCGATGGTCGCCAGAGCTTCTGAATAGATACCCCTGGTTGTGAGGTTTCCATGGCGCTGCTTTCCCGTTTCTTTGATTCTCTCCGCGCGGTATCCCAGAGTGGGTCGAAGCGTCGAAGCTTCACGTCGTTCTTGATGGTGCTTTGGAGTTACCTCGTACTCGGATGGGTAGGTGCCGCTGAAGCTGCGCCCGCTGGCGACCTGCAACTGGAAGTTGGCGACCGCATCGCAATCTTGGGCAATGGACTTGCCGATCGTATGCAACACGACGGTTGGTTGGAGACCTACTTACAGGCGCGCTTTCCTGAGCACAAACTTTCTTTTCGCAACCTGGGTTTCACCGGCGACGAACTCACCATCCGCCTGCGTTCAGCCGGGTTTGGTAGTCCCGAAGATTGGCTCCGCCGGTCCGAAGCCACCGTTGTGTTCGCCTTTTTTGGCTACAACGAATCGTTTCGCGACGCGGCGGGGATTGAGCAGTTCAAGAAAGACTTGACCGACTTCGTCAATCAGACACGCAGTCCCGAAGACCAAGACGTTCAGCGTCAGGTCGTCTTGTTCTCTCCCTCCGCCTACGAAGCTCCTGGAGATCGCTTACTTCCACCAGCAGAGAGCCTCAATCCCCAGCTGGAAATCTACACCGAGGCGATGAAAGAAACTGCAGAGGCGCTCAACGTGCCATTTGTTGATCTCTTTCATTCGTCACTACAGGCTTATGACGCGGCGGAGGAGCAGCTCACGATCAATGGGATCCACCTCAACGACGCGGGCAATCGTGCTATTGCGCGGATCGCCGACCGTGCGCTGTTCGGTGACAGGCCAGCGCTGGCCGGCGCGCAGATGGAGATTCTGCGTGATGCCGTTCGCGACAAGAACTTCTACTGGTTCCAACGGTACCGCACGACTGATGGATACTCCATTTACGGTGGACGGAAGAACACCGGTGGAAGTCGCTGGACACCTGAAAACGAGCCCGTGATGCAGCGCGAAATGGAGATCCTCGATGTGATGGCCGCCAACCGCGACCAGCGCATCTGGGCCCTCGCGTACGGAAAAGACCACACCGTCGATGACTCGAACACACCACCACTAATTCCCGTCGCGTCGAACAAACCGGGACCGATGGGCGATGGCAGTTATCCGTTTCTGAGTGGCGAGGAAGCCATCGAAAAAATGACGACTGCCGAGGGCCTGGCGGTGAATCTGTTTGCGTGCGAAGAGCAGTTTCCCGAGTTGCAAAATCCTGTGCAGACGGCTGTCGACACGAAGGGTAGACTCTGGGCAGCCGTGTGGCCGAGCTACCCGCACTGGAGCCCCAAAGATGAAATGAACGACAAGCTGCTGATTTTCGAGGACGAAGACGGAGACGGCCGCGCCGACCGTTGCAAAGTCTTCGCCGATGGGCTCCATAACCCTACCGGGTTCGAATTCTATAACGGCGGCGTATACGTCGCGCAAGTACCCGACATTTGGTTCCTCAAAGACACCGACGGCGACGATGTCGCCGACGTGCGTGAGCGGGTCATCGGAGGTATCGACTCGGCCGATACGCACCACTCAATCAACAGTTTTGTACTTGGCCCAGGTGGCGGGCTGTACTTTCAGGAAGGCGTGTTTCACCATACGCAGGTCGAAACTCCCTACGGCCCACCAATGCGAGTCAAAAACGCCGGCGTATTCCGCTATGATCCACTGAGTCAAGAATTCGACTGCTTCTCCAGCTACGGATTTGCCAACCCACACGGGCACGTATTTACGTACTGGGGTGACAATATCGTTCACGATGGAACCAGCGCTGTACCGCAGTTTGGCCCGGCGATCTCCGGTCGCGTTGTTTATCCCAATAAGCACCGTGGCGGACCTCCCATCTATCGAAAACGGACCCGTCCGTGTTCGGCGACAACTATTCTCTCGAGCAGCCACTTTCCCGAAACGAATCGCGACAACTTGTTAGTCTGCAATGTGATTGGCGTCCAGGGCGTGTTGCAGTACGAGCTGAAAGAGGACGAAGCGGGCATTAAGGGCGTCGAAACTGAGGAGTTCCTCATGTCGACCGATCCCAATTTTCGTCCCGTCGATTTGGAAGTTGGCGGCGATGGGGCAGTCTATATTCTCGATTGGCAGAATCCATTGATTGGCCATTTGCAACATAATCTCCGCGATTCGAATCGCGATCACCGGCACGGACGCATCTATCGGGTCCAACACAAAGATCGTGAGTTGCTATCGGGTCCGCAGATCACTGATCAGCCGCTCGCCAAGTTGTTCGCACTGCTGCAGCGCCGTGACAACGGCATTCGCTACCGAGCGAAGATTGAGATGAGCAAGCACCAGAGCGATGATGTCATCGCAGCTTGCAAGCAGTGGATGCAGTCTCTGGACCAGCAATCACCTGATTACCAGCACCATCTGCTCGAAGCCTTGTGGGTGCACCAGCATCACCACGTCGTCAACGAGCCTCTGCTGCGCAAGCTGCTCGCCTCTGAGGATCACCGCGTTCGCGCCGCGGCCGCAACCGTGCTGCGTGCCTGGCGAAAAAAGATCACTGGAGCGGAAGAACTAATCCAACCGCTAGTGGTCGACGAGCATCCGCGTGTCCGCCTTACCGGTGTGCTCATCTGCAGCGACATCAATTCGTCCCAAGCCGCCGAGTTGGCGCTAGAGACGGCTAAAATGCCTCGTGACAAGTTTCTAGACTACGCGTTGGTCGAAGCCACGCGCACGCTCGCTCCGCATTGGAAGCAAACGCTTGCCAACGGCGAACCCTTTTGCCCAGATAATCCCACGGCAATCTCATACATGTTGCGCTGCAGCTCACCTGGCGACATGCTCAAGATCGCTACCTCCGAGCCGCTAATCGCAGCGATCGTCGCCCAACCGAACGTCAAGCCGAACGTGCGATTCAATGCACTGGAAGCTTTGTCACAGAAGCGCAAATCCACGTCGCTCGACGTCTTGTTGGACGTTCTCGCGGAACAGCAGGAAGCGAGCCAGCCAGCAATCGAGGGACTCGTCGAGATGCTCCGGCGATTCAAAGACGAACAGCTCGAAGCGGGAGAAGACCGCTTCGTCGAAATGGCCAGTAACTCCAAAGCTAGCAGCATCCGGCAGGGAGCCTTCGCAGCACTTGCTCGCATTGATGGTTCCGTCGACCGTGTTTGGAAGTTGGCGAACGAATCGGAATCGGACGTCGTCGATTTACTCTCGTCTATCCGCCGGATTCCCGCGGGCAAGACGCGCGAGTTGTTCTTCGATCGAGTCCGCGCCGTGATGCTCGATCAGCAGTCTGAAGGCAATGCCACGAGCGAAACGGTCTTGGCGAGCGCGATTGACGCGATGGCTCATATTCCAGGCGGCAATGCAACGAAACTGGACGACTTGGTCGGATTGCTCGAACAGAACCGCCTTCGTGCGAATCTCGTTCGCACGATTGGTACCATTCCGAAAGACCAATGGAAAGCCGGCCTCGCCAAGCGCCTTGTCGCGGCCACCATCGGATATCTTCCCTCGGTGCCGCCTAGTGACCGCGCCTCAGGCGACGCGTTCGATGAGATGCAGTTGGCACTGAAGTTTGCCGAAGTTCTTTCCGCCGACGAACGCGACGCAGCGCTCGACACGCTCAACGGCTTCGTCGTGCGAACACTAAAGCTGGGCACCATCCCGCATCGCATGTCCTACGACCAACAGAAACTCGTTGTGCGCGCCGGCGAACCTGTGCAACTGGTATTCGAAAACCAAGACAACATGCCGCATAACGTTGTTGTTACCGACCCCGGTTTCCTCGCCAAAATCGGGCAACTCGCCGAATCGCAAGCCACCGACCCCGAAGCCATCGCGCGTGAGTACGTTCCGAATAACCGCCGCGTCCGTATGGCCAGCCGACTCCTACAACCACAGGAGTCGCAGACGATCGACTTCAAGGCCCCCAAGCAACCGGGTGTGTACCCGTTCGTTTGCACCTATCCCGGCCACTGGCGACGGATGTTTGGCTCGATGATTGTTGTGGAAAACGTCGAGCAGTACCAAGCAGACCCAACTGCGTACTTGGCCGCGCATTCGATCGAAGTGAAGGACGAGTTTCTCAAATTCAATCGCCCACTGAAGAACTGGACGCTTGCGGAACTCCAGCCCGCGCTGGATCGCTTGGCAACAGGGCAAAGCTATCAGCGAGGTGCACGGTTGTTCGAAGCGGCCAGCTGCGCTGCTTGCCACTCCGTGCAGGAAGGACAGCAGCGGTTCGCTCCCGATCTCACCAAACTTGACGCCAAACGCAAGCCGACAGACATCCTGCGTTCGATGGTCGAGCCTTCCAAGGAGATCGAGGAAAAATACCAGATGGGCAAGTTCGAAACCGACAGCGGCACCGTCGTGGTCGGCCTGGTTGTCGAGGAAGACGACAAGGAGGTTACGCTGATGACCGACCCACTGGCGAACTGCGAACCGACGATCCTCGCTAAGGACGAAATCGAGGAGCGTTACAAGTCGGACATCTCGCTGATGCCCGCCGGCTTGCTCGATCGCTTCACGGAAGACGAAATCTTAGAGCTTTGCGCCTTCGTCGTCGCCCGCGGTGACAAAGACGCCCCCGTCTATCAGAACGCCGATTCGAACTGAGTTTGCTGCGGCATCGACAGTGCCAGCAACTGAGCGATCAACCCCCGCCAGCCAATACCCCCATTGAGAGGTATACGCACGTCTGCCTGCGCACAAAGAGGTGTCTAGGTACTCGCTCGTGCGACGTCGGAATTTGAATTCCTAGGCAGGAAATGTAGAATTCCATTAATTACACGAAATCAAATTGACGAAACATATTTCGTGTATTATGCTTCGCGTGTACGCCACGCAATTCCCTCGATCCTGCCATGCCCACTCGAAATAACTCAGCGTCTCAGAGCCGCCCATCCTCCGAGCACGACAGGAGCTCAGAGCACGATTTGGGCAATTCGCGAGCCGGACTTGCACCGCTACCCGCCGATCCAGACGCCATTCCGTGGACATTTCTGACCAATCACGCCCACGTCCTGATCGTCCTGTGCGGCGAACCCGACATGGTTTTGCGGCAGGTTGCCGCTCGTGTGGGAATCACCGAGAGGGCCGTCCAGAGGATTGTGCACGATCTGGTTCAGGGAGGATTCCTCACACGAGAGCGTATCGGACGCCGAAATCACTATCAGATCAGCAGTGGTAAACACCTGCGACATCCGATCGAATCTCATTGCACAATCGACCAGCTGCTGAGTTTGATTCACAGTACGAACTGACCCTAACGGACATCCCCACAGAGTCGGATGTCGCCAAGCCCATGCCAGCAGAAGTAGATCATTCCCGAGCAGGCCTCGCCGGTGTACTCGTCCGCATCAGTCGCGAGTGCGAGTCTCCGGTAGAACATTTGCGCGCCGAGCAGCTGGTTCGCGAAGCGAGTCGTGCCTGGCCAGGCGACGAGTCGAAGCTTTGGTCTCGATGGTTAGCTGAAGGCTGCCGGTGCTTGAATTTGCGCGCGAGTGAAGTGCAACTGCCACTTGAGCGAGCACTCAAATTGGCGGAAGACGGTGCCGCCGTGGTTGGTCTCTGGCGTCCCCAGCTCGGTCCGCTAGTCCTGGTGGGACGCGGCGAGATCGCAGAGGGCGAGATCGACGCCAGTTACGGCGTATCGCGAAGCGAGCTTGATCAAGCGGCGCATCAGTCGCCCACTCCAGAAAAGTGGCTAGTCGTCGAGCATGCCGCGCAGTTGGGCTCGGGCGATTCGCCGCATTTCGCGAATCGGCCTGTGCTGCGGTTGGTGAGAATGTTGCGGCCCGAATGGAATGACATCTGGCTGGTGCTGGTTTTCGCCTTCTTGGCAGGGCTCTTGAGTATCTCAACACCGATCGCCGTAGAAGCGCTGGTCAATACGGTTGCCTTCGGTCGGTTGTTGCAGCCGGTCGTGGTGTTGGCGACGCTGCTGTTCGGGTTTCTGGCATTCGCGGGCGCAATGCAAGCGATGCAGACATACGTTGCTGAGGTGATCCAGCGACGGTTGTTTGCGCGCGTGTCTGCGGATCTTGCCTATCGCTTGCCATGCATCGATGCGAGCAAGCTGGATGGAGCTTACGCGCCGGAGCTGACCAATCGGTTTCTCGACGTCGTGACGTTACAGAAAGTTGTGGCCCAACTCCTGCTCGACGCGGTGAGTATCGTTTTAGCGACACTCGTCGGTATGACGGTGCTCGCGTTCTATCATCCCTGGCTACTCGGGTTCGACGTGTTGTTGTTGGCGTTGGTCGTTGGAGGATTGTTTGTGTTCGGGCGGGGCGCAATCCGGACCGGCATCGTTGAATCCAAGTACAAGTACCGACTAACCGCCTGGTTCGAAGACCTGACGCGCTGCCCCACGGCGTTCAAACCCGAGGGGGGTTCTGAATTCGCGTCTGATCGCGCCAATCTGCTCGCCACCAGCTATTTGCGAGAACGCCGATCACACTTTAGCGTGCTGTTTCGGCAGATTGTGTTCGTGCTGGTGTTGCAAGCGATCGCTGGGACCGTACTGCTAGGAGGTGGTGGCTGGCTGGTGATCCAAGGGCAACTGACGTTGGGCCAACTCGTGGCCGCGGAGCTGATTGTCTCGGTGATTCTGGCATCGATGGCGAAAGTCGGAAAGCATCTCGAGAGCTTCTACGATCTGGTAGCCGCGGTCGACAAATTAGGGGTGCTGTTTGACCTTCCCCTGGAGCGCCGTGACGGCCTGATGTCCATTAATCCCGAAGGCGGCGGGCTAACGGTCTCGCTTACCAACGTGAGTGTTCCACACGTTCGCGGGAAGGCAGCCGCGGGATTGTCTCTCGAGATTGCCGCTGGGGAGCGCGTGGCGCTGGTGGGTGGCTCGAAGACAGGGAAAACATCGATCTGCAACCTCATCTATGGTTCGAACAAGCCGGCGAACGGACGCGTCACGCTGTCTGGGTTCGCACCGACCGACCTGCGGCCCGATGTGCTGCGCGGTGCGGTCGCGCTGGCGGCGGAACCGGAGATTTTCGAAGGGACACTGGCGGACAACGTCCACCTGCGACGGCGCGAAGTAGGCACGTCCGAATGCCTGGCCGCGTTCGAGGCGGTGGGTCTGCTCGACGATTGCTTGAAGCTTTCAGATGGCCTCGACACGTCCGTGACGGCGGCGGCTACTGCCCTCAGCGGCAGCCAACAGCGATTGCTGATGTTGGCGCGGGCAATTGCAGCAAGCCCAGATCTCCTAGTCGTCGACGGCACGCTTGACGCCTTGCCGGATGAAGAACTAAATACTGCTGTCGATGCGATTATCGATCCGCAACGCGATTGGACGGTCGTCTTGGCAACCGGTCGACGAGATATCGCGGAGCGCATGCAGCGGCAGATCGAACTGAACGACTTGCAGGAGTCGAAAACTCTAGGGCAAACACTGGAGAGGACCGAGGTATGAGTACGACGCTGGGACAAGCCCGCGGAGATTCTGAGCTGTATACCGCGAATGTGACGCACTGGAATCAGTACGAGGAAGAGATGTTCCCAGCGCTGCGCTTGGCGCGAGTGGCTCGGTTTGTTCGTAGACTAGGCCGATTGGTGCTGGCGTTTATGATTCTCGCGACTTTGGCGATGTTGTTCGCGCCGTGGCAACAATCCATCCGTGGGGAAGGCGCGGTGATCGCACTCGACCCGTTTGAACGCCCCCAGCCGGTCCAGGCACCTGTGAAGGGCCGGATCAAAGAGCGTGGACCCGGCGTGGCGGAAAATGCGTACGTCACGGAGGGTCAATTGCTCTTCATGATCGAGGATCAGGACCCGCTGTATCTCTCCCGCCTCGAACAGCAGGTCGAGTTTGCCAGAACCGAACTTAAACAAGCACAAGACCGTCTCCTAGGTTCGCGAGAACTCAAAGTCAATAACGAGACGATTGTGCGTGTGACTGAAGAAGAATTGACATCGATGGAAACCGCGCGAACCGAAATCGTAGGTGCCTACGATGAGTTCGTCCAGCAAGCGGAAAACAAGTTGGCTGCCGAAGAGAGCAAGCTGCTTGGTGCGAAAGCCAAGTGGCGGCAGGCGAAGGCCGATTACGAGCGCAAGCAAAAGCTCTTTGAAGAGGGATACGAATCGGAGCTCAAAGCGCAAGAAACCGAACAAAAGTATCTCGATGCGGAAGCGAATGTGGAGTTCGCGACACAGGAAGTCGCGAACGCACAAAACGGAATTGAGGGCAAAGTACGCGAGCGCGCGGCAAAAGAGCAGGAATGGACAGCCAAAATCAACAAAGTGCAATCACAACTGGAAAAAGCCAGAGCAGACGTCAACAAAGCCCAGATCGACATCAACAAGACGCTCGAAGAGATCAATCAGAAGAAGAGCAAACTGACTAAACAGGAGAGCGAGGTCTCTAAGCAGGAAACTCAGGACGTGCGTGCGCCTCGTGACGGCTATATCATGAATCTTACGGTCTTCCAATCCGGATCGATCGTCAAGCCGGGAGACGAGCTGTGCCGTATTGTGCCCAAAACCGAGCACCCCGCGGTGCAAGTGTGGGTATCAGGTAACGACGCACCGTTGATTGCTCCTGGTCGACACGTGCGTCTGCAGTTCGAGGGTTGGCCCGCCGTACAGTTTTCGGGCTGGCCGAGTGTGGCAGTGGGCACGTTCGGTGGTGAAGTCGCCCTAGTGGATCCGATGGATAACGGCAGAGGAAAATTTCGCGTCGTCGTCGTGCCTGACCCGGAAACCCAGGACTGGCCAAAACACCCATTCCTGCGCCAAGGTGGACGTTCCAATGCCTGGGTGCTGCTCGACCAGGTTTCACTGGGATATGAGATCTGGCGGCGTATGAACGGTTTCCCACAGTCGCTTCGTTCGCAGGAAGAGAAGCTAACCAAGCCGCCGAAGGTTAAGATTTAGCCGATCGTTATAGTTTGCCACGAAATGGTAGACACTGCTGGCCTGTTCATATCAAGTGCACGATTGCCCCGATGGTGACGATAACACGAACGGGTCCGGTTTTATGACCGCCGGGCAATGCTTCGTGTTTCGCTGTCGGTGCTGGCATGGTTCGGTTTTTCGTCTGGGCTCTTTGGGCCGTAATCCTCGCCTGCTCCGCGCGCTGCACATTCGCGCAACCCCAAACAGCGCAATCTGGCACGGACTCAAAGCCGCCAGCGACTAATCAGCCGGTGGATTCTTCCTCGACTGGGGATTCCACGCCCAATAACGGCAGCGACTCGGCCGCGAACGATTTGCAATTTCCTGAGTCGATTGCCGTTCCTGAGCAAATTCCCGCACCGTCCGCTGAGACGGTCCCGACGCTGGCTCAACTGGCCCAATCGGTCCGATTGCACTTCCCCGTCATTCAGCAGGCGGTCGCGTTGCGTACCATTGCATCCGGTGAGGTACTCGCAGCACAAGGCGCCTTCGACCACAAGCTCGACGGTTTCAGCAATTCGCAGCCACTGGACTTCTATGAAAACTACTGGCACAACATCGGCCTCAAACGCGACACCTATTGGGGTGGGCAGGTGTTTGCCGGCTACCGAATCGGTCGTGGCATTTATGAGCCGTGGTATCTGGAACGCGAAACCAACAAAGGCGGCGAGTTCAAAGCTGGAGTCGTTGTGCCACTGGCGCGAAATCGGAGCATTGATGCCAACCGTGCGGAACTTTGGCGATCACAGATTGAACGAGGCCGCGTGGAACCTGAGATTCGTATCGTGATCATCGGTGCCATTCGCGACGCGACGATCACCTATTGGGAGTGGGTTGCCTCCGCAGCCGCGTACCAGGTTGCGAAAGACATTTTGGACCTTGGTCTGGAACGTCGAGGTTTTCTCGAACGGCAGGTCGATGAGGGTGAGAAGGCGGACATTGAGCTCGTCGATAACCAGCGCATCATCGTGAGTCGAAGCGCGAAAGCGACCGATGCGCGCAGGAAACTCGAACAGTCCGCAGTGAAACTGTCGCTGTTTCTAAGGAACGATTTCGGTATGCCAGTAGTTCTGCCTCTTGATGTTGCGAACGTCACTTTCCCAACGACCAGTAGTGCTGCAGCTTGGGGGCCTCGGGCGGATGTTGAGCTAGCGCAGGCGAACCGTCCCGAGCTGGAAGAGTTGCAGCTTGCGCAGCAGCAGCTGGCGGTTTTGCTGAGACAGGCGCGTAACGAGATACTGCCATTAATTGATGGCGGGATCCTGCTGGGCCAGGATGTTGGCGAGCCGACGAGCTCGTCGCGGGACAAATCCGAGTTTGAACTCGAAGCGACACTGAGACTGTCCGTTCCGTTGGAACGACGAAAAGCACTCGGTAAGGCGCGGCAACTGCGCGGCAAGATCGCGCAACTGCGTGCGAAGACAAGATTCGCCGCCGACAAAATCGGGACAGAAGCGCAAGTCGCTCACGCAGCCCTCATCGCGGCCGCGCAACGTGTGGAGCAGACGACCGAGGGGCTTGATTTGGCTGAGCAGATGCGAGTCTATGAGCGACGGCTCTATGAGCTGGGACAGAGCACGTTGTTCAATTTGAACCTACGTGAAAAACAACTTGCGGACGCGGCTCTGGAGCGGGTGACCGCGCTGTTCGACTACCATGTTGCACTGGCCGCCTACGCCGCGGCCCTCGGATTCGAGACGCCCGACGCCCTGATACCACAGGATCCTTAAGCCCGCTTCGACGAACCAAGTTGTCGCTGATCTCGTTCCATTCTCAGCAAGCGACAGTATTCTCGCGATTAGCCGTCATTCCGCATCGTCGTTGACTCTTCACTTGTTTGCAGCTGTACAGGCTACGAATCCAAGCGATTTCGGCCAATCCGCACTTTTCGAAGATCGCCATCGAGACAACTGTAGTTCTCGAGCCCATGGTTGGTAAAATGCGAAGCAGTTTCGCATTGTTCTAGCCGACGCTTCCAATCCAACAAGCATACCGAAAGTCGCAACCTAATGAATCGATATACCTTTGCTGCGGTACTTGCCGCATTACTCCATACGTCATTAGGGCGCTGCCACGAACACGAAGCGGTCCAGACAAGCGCGGAAGCTGGCGAGAACCATCAATCGCACGAACACGCACCGTCAGCGTGGCCCCCGGCGTTGCTACTTCCGGCGGCAGGCGGTCCGTCGCCTTGGTCGGATAAGCCGGTACTGAATGACCCCGATCGGTTCCAGATCGCGATCATGACGGACCGCACTGGCGGTCACCGACCGGGAGTGTGGATGGACGCGGTGCGTAAGCTGAACCTGCTGCGTCCTGAGTTCGTGATGTCCGTCGGCGACCTGATTGAGGGTTACACCGACGATCGCCAGCAGGCGGAGAAAGAATGGCGCGAATTCCTCGGGTTTATCGATCGACTCGACATGAAGTTTTTTTTCGTCGCGGGTAACCATGACGTCAGCAATCCGATGCTCCACCAGCTGTGGCGGGAGAAGTTTGGGCGCGAGTGGTATTCATTTGATTATCGTGGCGTTCACTTTCTCTGCCTTTGTAGCGAAGACCCCGATGCCCAGCACATCGGGGAGGACCAGATCAACTTCATTCGCGCCGACCTCGATCAGCACGCCGATGCGCGACACACGTTAGTATTCCTCCACAAACCGCTGTGGACATACGCCGAACGCGATCTGGCCGCGGGCAACGATGACCGCACGAATTGGAAACGCGTTGAATCACTGCTGGCGGACCGGCCTCACACGGTATTCGCCGGCCACGTACATCATTACGTGGCCTACGAGCGCAACGGAGGTCGAAAGTACTACTCCTTGGCCACGACAGGTGGCGGTTCGCGTCTGCGTGGCGAGAACTACGGCGAGTTTGATCACGTCATGTGGCTGACAATGGAGAAATCCGGACCGCAAATCGTCAACCTACGACTTGATGGAATTCTCCCCCCAGACGTGGTGACTGAGGAGAGCGCCGCGCGCTGGGGCGAGTTTCTTGCCAAAGCATCCATCGAAGTTGCACCGATCTTGCTGGACGAAGACGCGGGCTTCCGCGAAGGTGACCTTCACCTCCGCTTGACCAACGAGTTCGGAGAACTGGTTCGCGTCGAGGGCGAGCTGGGCGGTTTGCCGCTGCGAGGTTTGAGCGTTTCGCCCCAGACTATTGCGATGGAGGTAGGACCCACTGGCGTCGCGGAGCAATCGATGAAGATTCGGTTCGAGGAGCCGATTGCGTTCTCGCAGGTATCGCAGGTGAACTTCATCGCAAAGCTCCGCACGTCTGGCGATCGTCCGCTGCTCGCCGAGCGATCGTTCCCCGTGCTGATTGATCGCAAGCACGTGCTGGAACTGGTGTCTGAGCCACCGACGATCGATGGCCGACTGATCGAATGGGGAGAACTCAAGTATCGCAACTCGGACGAACCGCTCGTTCTCGGCAACGCGCAATCGTGGCAGGGGCTTTCAGACGGGTCGCTCGCATTCTCCGCGCAACGCGATGAGACCAACGTCTACTTTGGCGTTCGAGTGAAGGATGAGCGATTGACAGAAGGCGACGCTCTCCAACTGATCATCGACGGGCGCCCCATGCAATCGCGGCTGCAAGATCCGCGATTGCGTCGCGGCATTGGCCGCATCCGCGTATCGGCTCCCACGCCGGAAAGTTCTCTGGACACATACATCGAGGGAGTCCAAATGGCGGCGTCTCCCACCGATGAAGGCTACGAAGTAGAACTCGCCGTGCCCATCGAGCGTTTGGAGGCCCAACAGCCAGACGGCTGGCAGAGTTTCCAACTCGCGCTGCAGGTCGAGGACATCGACGACCAAGGGGGCGACAAGGCCGTCGTTCTCTGGCGCGGCTCGCGTTCGTACGAGCGGTTCAACACGAACTACGGCACGTTCGCAAAAGAGTGACTGCCACACCTGCATATGCTGCAATCACCGGAGCTCACCACGTTGATCCCATGAAACATCTTCATCAGATCTTCGATCCTAGATTTCGCAAAAGATTGGCTTTCAACGCTTCCTCTTTCGTGTCGGCGTGTTTGCTTGGCTGTTCACTGTCATTGAGCGCTGTAGCTCAACACGCACCTGACAGGGCCACCGCCGCCCGAGTACTCCATTTGTTTGATGGCGAATCGCTCGATGGCTGGCAGAAATTCGGTGGCCAGCCGCTCGGCCCAGGCTGGGACATTGACGATGGGGCGATCCATCGCGTCGCGGATCGTTCGATCAGGGCGGGACACATCTACTGGACGGCGCGGCAGTTCACCGACTTCGAATTAAGTTGGAAATGGAAAATCGCACCTGGCGGCAACAGTGGCCTCAAGTATCGGGTCAAGCAATACGGCAACCGTTGGCTCGGCTGTGAGTACCAGCTATTAGACGATCAACGCCATCACAATGCTCGCGACCCGAAACGTAGCGCCGGCGCGCTCTACAATCTCTATGCACCCGGTGCGGAAAAGCGGCTCAAACCGGTCGGCGAATTCAACGAAAGCCGCGTCGTCGTCATGGGCAGTCGCATCGAACACTGGCTCAACGGCGAGAAGATTCTGGAGTGCGACACAGCGAGCGATGATTGGCGAGAGCGAGTCCAAGGCAGCAAGTTCAACGAGTATGCAGCATTCGGCCAGAATACATCGGGCTACATCATGCTCCAAGATCACGGCAGCGAAGTCTGGTTTCGCGACATTGCAATTCGTGACCTACCGCACCTTGGCCAGTGAAGCTGATATGTTCGGCGAAGGATCCGTGCCGGAACGGCGCTAACATTCTCGCGTAGTGAACCGATGTATGCGAAGTTTTGCCGCGGAGCGGTGCCTGATGCATTGACCTCGATGACGCAGATTTTGCGTGCCGATTATTCACATTCACGCAAAAGATCGCAACAGGCCCGCTGCGCACTGCTCGTCGCTGGATACCCGAGCCAAATCAGTCTTTCGCGGGATCAGATTGGTGTCTCGGCTGGTACAATAGAAGCTAAGTTGCACCGGGCAATTCTCGCATGAATTATGCGGCACAACCGGTCAGCCGAGCGGCGAATCCGCCGACAGTTCCGCCTTCATTCGCAATCATGAACAATGGCCGACCATACTCACGAAACGACGAACATGCCGCAGGACACCGACGATCATCTTGCGGCGACACGTTTGTACGAACCCGAAGATTTGCTGACGCGACAGGAGGAGAATATCGCGCTGGCCGCCGAACTACTTGGCTCGGGCATGGTGAACGAACGGGAACTGGCGGCTACCGTCTCGGACTGGTCGATGCACGGCAGCATCTCGCTCGCGCAGCATCTCAGCCAGAAGCGAGTGCTTTCGGACGGTCAAGTTGACACACTGCTCCAGAGCGCGAAGACTCGTGTCGACCGCGCGCGACAGAGCATCGCAGCGGGTTCGGAATCACCTGAGGGCGGCAACAGCATGTTGCTGGCGACGCTCGAGCGAATCGACGGATCAGGGCGAGTCGCGAAGTTGTTCGGTGTTACGGTGGCGGCTCGCGGCGGGGTCGACGATGCCCGCGTGATGAAGGGTCGCTACGAGCTAGTGCGCAAGCTGGGTCAGGGCGGACTAGGACGGGTGTGGCTAGCCCGCGACGTAAACCTCCGAAGGTTCGTGGCGCTAAAGGAAATCAGCCATGCCACTACGGCTAGCGAAGCGATCATCGAACGCTTCAAGAACGAAGCCGAAATCACCGGCAGGCTAGACCACCCGAGCATCGTTCCCATTTATCAGCTTGGCGAAGACCTCGACACCGGCCGAGTGTTCTACACGATGCGATTTCTTGGCCGGTCAACACTGCAAGACTCGATCAGCGAGTACCACGAACGACGTGAGGAAGATGACGACGACCCGATGCTGCTGCGGCACCTGCTCACGGCGTTCGTCAACGTCTGCCACGCAATCGGTCATGCCCATTCAAGAAAGGTGATCCACCGCGACCTGAAACCAGAAAACGTCGTCATCGACAACTTTGGTCAGGTGATCGTCATCGATTGGGGACTCGCCAAGGTGATCGACGAAACTTCGTTCGAATGCCTGATCGATTCCGACGAATTGGGGTCTTCGAATCGCACAAACGAAGGCCAAGTGCTGGGTACGCCTCTCTACATGGCACCAGAACAGGCAGCCGGCCGACTCGATGAACTCGACCATCGCACCGACATTTACGGCCTGGGCGCAATTCTGTTTGCTATCGTCACCGGCTCCGCGCCACATGAGAAGACGCAGAAAGACGCGGTCGATTCCGGAGTCGGCGCACGCGGCATGATCAGTGTCATCGCCAGCGGCGTCACTCCTTTGGCACGCGATGCCAATCCTGATGCGGACCCGGTGCTGGAGTCGATCTGTCGCAAGGCGATGGAGCGTCGACGGTACGGACGATATCAGGCGGCGGCCGATCTGGCCGAAGACGTGCAGCGTTGGATGGCTGGCGAACCGGTCACCGCCCACGACGAGACTAGCTGGCAGCGGACGAGTCGTTGGATTGCCCAGCACCAACGGTTGTCGCAAGCGCTACTGGCCATCGCAATCGTCGCGCTGGTCGCGTTGACGACGCTGGCGATGTCGGCCCGCCACAGTTACTTGGCAGCCAGACACGCCCGCTACTTAGAGCTGGCTGGCGATGTCAGCGAACTGGAAATGCAACTGCGTGGCGTCGCCTCCGAGCTGACCAAAGACGCCCGCTTCCTCACGGCGTTGCCGCCCATTCAAGGCATCATCAATGCCCGCAACGGTGCGGAAGGCGACAGCGAAGCCGTGTGGCAGGAACGCCTGCAGACGATCTACGTCAGTATGATGCGATCAAACCCTGATTACCTGGCCCTCGCGTACGAATCCGCTAGCGGCGAAGGCTCCAACGATGTCGTCCGCGTTGAACGCAACCCGGCCGATCCGTCGGTGGTCCGTGTGCTTCCGGCAAGCCGTCTGCTAACGGTCGAGACCGACACGTTGATGAACAGCGTCAGCACCCTCGGCCCAGGCGATGTGAGGCTATCGCTCAATACAAGGACACGGCATGTCGAAAGGCCGAATCAAAAAGATCGGCTCTCTGTGGCCGCACCAATCTTCAGCGATGCAGCGGGTAATTTCTTCGGCATGATCGTCATCGAACTCGACATCTCGAAGCGCATCCGAGATGTGTTGCTCAGCCAGGGAAGCTTCAACGGCGAAATCTACATCGCCGATGGTGAAGGGCAATTGCTCGTGTCTGCCGACACCGACGAAGGCCCTCAGCTGGCTGGCCATGCTGAGCGTATCCCGAATCTGCCCGCCGAGATCGAAGCCAAGCTCTCCGCTGGCAAAGAGCCCTTCGAGCTCAATGGCGATAACGAATACGTCGCCCGCCGCATGTATGTTGACCCCGACGGCCGCGGCGTGTTGATTTTCGCACGGCTGCTCGAGGAGGATTGAATCCCTCGTCGCTGACCTCACCCGTTCAGCCAGCTACTGCGAGTCTGCGAGAGTTCTGTCCTCGTCGTTGTTTGAAGCCTCTTACTCGAAGAGCCCGAAGTCGGGATCGTCCGTTTCGTCCAACACGAGCAGCAGCGCCGTGTCCTGCACGGACAGCGCCTCAACAGGCAACTCCGAATCCTCGGAGTCGGTCGCTCTCGTTTCGTCATGCGCCGAAGCCGCGTCGGTCGGCGATGACGGCGCCGAAGCATGCGTCGTTGGCGCCGCTTGCTCCGCGGTGCTGCCGGAAGACTCTCCCGCGAGCGGAGTGGCGCCCAATAGGGCTCCCGCCGAGCTCAGCGGCGCAATGGCCGTCCCAAACAGCCGGAAATCGGGCTGCTGATTGCCATTCACCCAAGTGACGCCGCCGTCGTCCGAGAAGTGCTGATTGCCACCGCCGGTTTGGTTGCCCCAGCCGAAGTCCGCCGGGTCGCCCGTCGTGTCGTTGAGCAGCGAGATCCAGTACGTCACGCCAGCGTCCATCACGAAACTTATATCGGCGGCATACGAGAATCGGGCATCCACCTGGGTGCGATTGACGTTGTTCCCGACGGCGAACTCAGCAATGGGATCGCCGCTTGCGGGTTGGCCGCCCGCGTCGGCGTAAATCGAGATCGTGAAATCGTCGACCGCCGCAGGGGTCCCGCTGTTGTTGAGGTAGACGCCGGACCAAGCAATCGAACGCACCAACGTCGTTTCCGCTAAGACCACATCGTCGGCGTTTAGCTGGCCTTGGGCGACGTCCGCCAAGACTGCGCTAGTGAAGCCGATGATTCCGCCGGCCCCATTGTCGAACACCTCGCTCGGGGGAAGCACGTCGTCCGAGCGAAAACTCAGGTTCTGAATCCGCTCGTCGAACTCACGACTGGTGTCGGCCTCGTCGAAGGCGGCGCCGCCGTTTTCCGGGTCGAAGTTTGCAAGCAGGTACTCGGCGAGGGCGTCCTGCTCGGTGCCGTTGGCGGCGAAAATTGCGGCCCCGGAGAACACGTCGTCGTCATTGCCGTCATCGTCCAGGTCTTCGAGGTCAACCCGGTTTGGGTTCGTCAACGACACCAACACAGGGCTGCCGGAGTTCGCGAGGAAATCGCTCGTGACAATGCGAAAGACTTCCGCCGGGTCGCCAGAGACCTCACCACCTGCTACGAGTGGCGCAATGAGCACGCCGTCGTCCCCAAAGATGCCTGCGCTGACCACTCGATCCCCCGCCGGCCGGCTATCGTCGAAGGAGAACTTCAGCCCCGAGATCTGCGGGAAGTCGCCCGAAACGCTGGGAAGCGGGCTGATACCTTCCTCCAGCAGGGCGACCAGTTCGGTCCGCGTGATATCCAACAGGGTCAAGCCATTGTTGAACGCCAGAGTCGATTCGATGTCTTCTTGCGTAATGAATCCATCGACGTTGGGACGCCGCGAAATCTCGGTACCCAGGACAACAATCGTGGTTCCAATCGACGCGCGGATGCTGCCGGCGTTGCGAAACGAGGCAACCACCGTGGGATCGAACGCCCTGGCCGTTGCGAGGGAGGCGTCGGCGACCAGATTGCCGAGGTTGGTCTCCTGCGTCCGCAGGCCGTCGAGATCGGCCGGGTCCGCCAAGTCGCCGGAACGGTTGCCGTTGAGGAACACGTCGGACACGCCAAACACGCCGCTTGGCAGGCCGAAGTTCTCGAACCAAGAAACGGTGCTGCCCGCCGTCGACGACGCGGCGAGTGCATCGAGGTCGCCATCGCCGTCGACGTCGGCCGTGAAGATTCGTTGGGCGCCCGAGAGGCCGCTTGCGATTACGCGCTTCGTGAAGTTCTCGTCGCCGTCGTTGACGTGCAAGACGAGTTCACCATCGCCATTCGCGGCGCTCAGCACGTCGATATCGCCGTCACCGTCGTAGTCGGCGGCAAACACGGAGAACGCGCCGCGGTCGCTCGTTGAGATCACCCGCTCGGTGAAGTTCTGATCGCCGTCATTCTCGTACCAGGCGACGGTGCTGTCTTGGTTCGACGCGCTCAGCACGTCGGTGTCGCCGTCGCCATCGACATCAACGGCGAACACCCCCCGTCCGCCGTTCGCCGAAGTCGAGAGCACGTGCTCCTGGAAAGTCAGGTCGCCCCGATTCTCGAACCACGCAATCTTGTCGTCGTTCCGCGAGGCCGTGACGACGTCGATATCGCCATCCGAATCCACATCGGCCCCAAAGACGCTTTGGCCAAAGCTGGCCGTGCCGACGGCACGCACCGAGAAGCTTTGCGAGCCGTTGTTCACCAGCACCGACACGTTATTGCCCGAGGTCGAGTTGGTGATCGCGAGGATGTCTTGGTCGCCGTCCCCGTCCACGTCGGAGACGAACAGGCTCACCACTCGATTGACAACCCCTGCACTGGATACCTGTCGCCGGGTAAAGTTGCCGTTGCCGTCGTTTTCGTGCCAAAAGACGCCGCGGTCGGTGACGAAGTTCTGGAAGTTGGTTGCGGAAATGACATCGACATCGCCATCACCGTCGAGGTCAGCGGCGATCGACGCCGACACGTTGGCGTCATAGGTGTCGATAACGATCTCTTCGGCGAAGAAGCCTCCCCCGAAGCCACGGTGCCAGACGACTTCGTTGCCGCGCGACGACACGACATCCATATCGCGATCGCCATTGATGTCCGCTGCTGATACGCTGCTGGCGCCCGTCTCTGAATCGGAGATCGCTGGTTGCTCCGCGAAGAGCCCACCGGTCGGCGTCGGTCCGAGAATAGTCACAACGTAATCTTCCACCTCACCGTCGGCGGCTGCGCCGGTCGGTCCCAGATCGCCCTCGGTGCTCAAGCGGAACCGCGCGATCTGCTCACCAGCGACCGCGAAACTCGGCACGTCGAATCTTAGCAACCGTCTACCATCGATCCCCCCCGCCAATTCGAGCGACGAAAAAATCTGCTCGCCGATGCCGCCGAACGATCCGTCGCCATTGAAGTCGATCCACGCGTCGAGCTTGGTGGCCTGCCCCTGTGAATTGAACACATCGACGAACGCCGTAACACCGAGGACGCCGACTTGAATCGGGTCCGAAAAGATGATGCCGTCTTCGTCGGCGCCGTCCGCGTCGGCGAAGTCCGAAGGAACGCCATCGAAATCTGCGTCGCGGGTCAATCCGAGCGTGGGGCCAACCGGCACGTGCCGCGCCCCGTCGTCAGCGAGCGTTGTGCCGTAGCTATCCGGCGCGTCACCGAAGTCGAAGTCGGCGCTGAGCTCTCGTCCGAAGTTTCGTTGCCACGCCAGAAAGTCCTGGCCCTCAATCATGCCGTTGCAGTTAGCGTCGCCAGCCAACTCTTCGGTCGAGCCGTAGTTAGCAGTCCATACGGCCAAGTCATCGCCGTCAACGACCTGATCGCCGTTATAATCGCCGCCGGGCGCAAAGTTTGCTCCGTTGACCGATAGCAGTTGCCGATCCTCAAGCCTTTCGACGCCGCGTGCTCTTCCCTTACGAATGTTGGCCTGCTTCGATAACGATCGCATTGCTCAATCCCCGTTCCAAAGTGATGTAGACAACGACACCTGCATATGTCGTCATCTGCAGCGCCGATTGCAATGCCCTTGGAATATATTGGAGATTACAGGCTAACACGCCACTCGCTAAGATTCGGTGAATTTTCCACGCTGCTTTCTAAGTATTCCACCTCGAGGAAATCCTGATTCGAAGATGCCCAGTTGAGTCTTGCGGAATACTACTCCGCGCCGACAACGGATTATGGTGCTGGCACCCTACGTCCGATGAGCCGACTTCGACCGGTTGACCTGAGCAATCAACGCACCGGTGTGTGGCACACCACATCTTGTGGCGCAAAATAGCAAGCTGCGGTTGCGCCTCCCGCGTACCGTTCTGAGGCAGGCTAGACATTGCCACCTTCTAAAGTCGTTTGTGAATCCAACCAACTCCACCGAGTTGCGAGTGCCGTCCATGCGGTAACATCGCAGCACGTCAGCCCATTCCCGATGGACCACTGAAATTCAGTTACTTATATTGCTCGTTTCTTACTAAACGGATTTTGTCAGAAGGTTTCGCTCCAACGCCGAGTTGGGCGTCATAATCATGAGCCGCAGGCCGGAGAATCTCGCGTGAAGTACGGATCGAAGCTCTTCATCGGGATGTTGGCCCTGGTCTATCTCGCATTCCTGCTGTGGTTAGGTGGTTCCGGTCAGCCGATGTCGGTAGCAGAGGTTGAGTCCCGACTTGCCAGAATAGGTGAGTTGTCAATTAGTGGTGGGGCGTCAGACTCCGAGATCGGACTGGATGATCTTCGAGCGTTGTGTGCTGGTGACGATGGTCGTGAGTTCTTCATGGTGAATCTCATCAAGTACAGAGCCAAAGCACTGTATCCTCCAGGAATGAAGCAGGAAATGGGTGACGACCCAATGTCCGCGAATAGCCGCTACGGCCGGGCCATCGTGCCGTATCTCATCAAGAACGGAAGTTTTCCAATCTACATGAGCGAGGTGAGTGGTCGGCTAATCAACACAGACGAAGCGCTGGACTGGGATGCCGTAGGTATCGTACGGTATCGAAGCAGGAGAGACTTCTTGAACATGGTCGAACAGATATCGCTGTCGACCTCTCCGGTGATGGTTCACAAATGGGCATCCGTTGAACGAACCCAGGTGTTTCCGACCTCCGCCATACTGCCGTTGAATAGTTCGAACTTTGTCAGAATCGTTGTACTTGCATTGCTTGTCACATTTGCCACCATCGCGATCTACTTAACAAGGTTCGTTCGTGGCCTGAGAGGTCGTAGAAGTAAGAATTGATGAGGCGGTTGAACCTGGCGGCCAAAGAAATGCTGACGCTGACATTGGCGAATCAAACGGACTGCGTCTTCCGCCGTTGGCCAGCCTCCTTTGCGCGAGTAACGGCTGAGCGTAGACTCTCCATCCTCTGCGATGATTGTGGTAGGATCTTATCCATCGGTGGCCAGGGATAACATTTCTGAGCCACAAAACATGACATGCACAAAATGACGGCGCGCGCTGTTTTTGAAGTGCAGCATCTCTGGTCAGTCCGTCCGTCGTGACATTTACCGTTCGGCTAAGAACATGAAATTCTCATTTATCCTATTCTCGCTCCTGGCCGGCGCTGTTTACGCCGCTCCTCCTCCAAACTCCTTGTTGGTCATGGTCGACGATCTCGGTCCGGCCGACCTCGGCTGCTATGGTTCGCAAGAGGTAAGGACTCCCCGGCTTGATGCCTTTGCCAGGGAAGGAATGAAGTTCGAGCAGGCTTACGCCGGTTGTACGGTATGCGCCCCGACCCGCAGCGTGTTGATGACGGGGATTCACATGGGACGCACTTCGGTTCGCTTGAATACAGGAGGCGTACCGATCCTGGACTCCGATGTCACCATCGCCGAGGTCCTGAAAGCGGCCGATTATGCAACGGGTGGATTTGGCAAGTGGGGCCTGGGCGACATCCATACCGAGGGTGCGCCGGAACGGCAGGGATTCGACGTTTTTCATGGCTACTATCACCAGATTCACGCGCATTCCTATTGGCCTAAATACCTGATCCGAAATAGCGAGAAGGAACCCAACACCCCGCGCAAACTCCGTACGGCAGAGGGCTACTCACACTACAAGACGCTCGCAGAGACGAAGGCATTCATCCGCAGATCGGCCGCGGACACAGAGCGTCCTTTCTTCTGCTACGCACCATGGTGCCCGCCACACGGCCATTATGAACTCCCCGCAGAGGACCCAGCCAACGAGTACTACAAAGACAAACCCTGGACACCGAGAACGAAAAAGCTGGCCGCCATGATCACCATGACTGATCGGCACTTCGGCGAACTGCTGGACTTGCTCGATGAACTCGGGATTGCCGATAACACCGTCGTGCTGTTTTCGTCTGACAACGGTGGCAGCGAACACCAAGACATCATCGACGCGATCAATCCCGGCGGTGAACTGCGTGGGCACAAACGGACCATGACCGAGGGCGGCATTCGCACGCCCTTCCTGGTCCGCTGGCCAGGCCATACCAAGCCGGGCACCACCACCCGGGAAGTGATCAGCCATCAGGATGTACTGCCAACGCTCGCCGCGATCGCAGGCCTGGGGGATGCGGTCCCCGAGGCGGTCACAGGGCTCTCGTTCGCCAATCTGCTGGAAGGAAAGCCAATGGAGGAAGCCCACGATTACCACTACTGGGAATGGCCGCGCTGGGACTGGAGTATGCAACGACTCGTGCCGGGAGGGACGATGCAGGCGTTGCGCCAGGGTGACTGGAAAATCCTACGCCACCGCAGCGATGCGCCCTGGGAACTCTACCATTTGCCCAACGACGTGGGCGAGGCCAACAACCTCGCGGAACAACACTCGGCGAAGGTGAAGGCGTTGGCGAAGCTCGCCGCCGCCGCACGCGTGCCAATGCGCCCCCAGACCGAGCCTGAAATGCCGGACGGCAAAAAGTTTCGCTGAGTTGGTATTCGTCTGATCGGTATCGGAGGCAGGGCGTTGGGTGCGTGAATCGAACCGGTTCGATGCCTTCACGGGATGCGTTAAGCTGTCGCAATAT
>JANQQA010000095.1 GCA_028285205.1 Bythopirellula sp.
TACCGCCCTTTCTCTGCCGGGTGATCAAATCGGGTTGAAAACTTGAGGGTGCCACCGCCGACATCGGCTTCGACACGGTCGTCGAACGATGCATACAGAGTGACTGCCGAGCGGATGCGGCGTTCGAGACCGTCGTCGGCCGCGACCTGAACGGAGAGCGCTGCGACCAACGCCACGACCGACGCGAAGTAGAGACTGGTCGTTGGGAGCGATTGCACTTTGCTGTCTCCCAGAGCGCCGGGCAAGCCCGGCAGCTTATTGATGGAATTGCCGCGGATGCTGCGAGTCAGTTTTCCATGACTTCCGTTTCGCGTGTCTTGGCCATCTCTGTGGCCTGCCCTTCGTATCTCTTGGTGAGTTCCTGCACCTCTTCTTTTACCGCGTCGCGGTCGTCCTCACTTAGCTCTTTGGACTTCTCGGCTTGATCGGCTGCCTTGTTCGCGTCGCGGCGGATGTTGCGAATCGAAACCTTGGCCTCTTCGGCAAGCTCCTTAATTCGAGTCACCATCTTGCGGCGCACTTCGGTCGAGAGCGGCGGAATATTGATGCGAATCAGCTTGCCGTCGTTTTGGGGATTGAGTCCCAAGTCGCTGGCGATAATCGCTTTCTCGATATCTTTGATCGTGCCTGGGTCGTAGGGACGGATGACGATCTGCGTCGGTTCCGGGGCCCCGACCGACGCGAGTTGCTTGATCGGCGTGGGCGAGCCATAGGCTTCGACACGCAACGAGTCGACCAGACCAGGATTGGCGCGCCCGGTGCGGATCCCCGCCAAAGCGTTTTTCAGCACGCCAATCGCTTTTTCCATGCGTTCTTCGGCATCGAATAGTATTTCATCGGAAGACATGTTTGATACTTCCTGCAATTAGGTTCCAAGGGCTAGGTTCCACCATCATACGTCTCGTGCCACAGAATTGCAGCCCTGCCGGGAGATTGCGGCGATTCTCGCACTCCTCCCGGCTGCGGTATAATGATCGTGTGTTACCTAGGTGTATGGTGAATAACACGATGTCGAACCTCGTCCATTAAGAACGCGAACCGCCGCAACGATTGCTACCGCCAATCGAAAACGGCGAGCACCTCGACCAGCCCGCGTTTCACCAGCGTTACGTGGCGATGCCCAACGGATTTCGTGCCGAACTCATCGGAGGATGGGTGATCGTGCCTTCACCATTATCTGCCGATCACGTCAAAGTTCACGCGCTTATCATCGGTTGGCTGATTGCCTACGTTGAACAGACACCAGGCCTTCTGGCGCTCGACAATGCGACCCTGGTACTTGGCGGCGCCAGCGAGCCACAGCCCGATGCCGCCTTGATCATCGAGCCTGGGTTTGGTGGGCAAACATCGGTGGACGCCGGCTACATTGTCGGTGCACCAGAGCTCATCGTCGAGATTGCTTCCAGCAGCCAAGCATACGATCTTTATGAAAAATGCGAGGACTACGAGCGGGCCGGAGTGCGTGAGTACGTTGTCGTGATGATCCGCGGTTACGAGGTGAGCTGGTTTGAACTCGATGACGACGGAAACTTTCGCGTCCGTCCTGCGGATGACGATTCGGTCTTTCGCTCGCGGGCCTTTCCCGGGCTGTGGCTGCGGCCGTTGAGTTTGCTCGAACTGAATTTGGCCGATCTGATGGCGACGCTGCGCCAAGGACCGGCTGACAGATCACATGCCGAGTTTGTTGACAGGCTTGTCGAACGTCGCCGC
>JANQQA010000098.1 GCA_028285205.1 Bythopirellula sp.
CGCGCAGCCGATACGCTGATGCTAACCGAAGCCAGCCCGCAGAAGCGAGCCTCGCTGCATGTGGTCCAGGGAGACGCGGAACTCGCGGCGCACAATCCCGGCGGACTTGAACCACTGGCCTGCAAGCTGTCCGATTTTCGCGCGCAGTTGCTCAGCCGCAACCATACCCTCAAACGCAGTCTGACTTCGCCACGACTGTTCAGCGGTATTGGTAATGCCTACAGCGACGAGATTCTACACGCAGCCCAATTATCGCCAGTCAAGTGGACGACGCGACTGACCGACGAGGAGATCGACCGGTTGCATGAGGCAACTCAAGCGACGCTGCAAACGTGGATCGACCGTCTGCGCACGCAATGGGGCGAGGAGTTTCCAGAAAAGGTGACGGCGTTCCACCCCGAGATGTCCGTCCACGGACGGTTTGGTCAGCCCTGCCCGGTGTGTCAAACCAGTGTGCAGCGCATCCGCTACGCCAGCAACGAAACCAACTATTGCCCCCGCTGCCAAACCGATGGCAAGCTGTTGGCCGATCGCTCACTCTCGAAACTGCTGAAAGACGATTGGCCGAAGACGATTGAAGAATGGGAGGTGGAAAACGATAAGCTGTAAACGCTGAACGGTGAACGGAAGTGCGAAACGCATCGCCTATCGTTTATGCTTCACCCTTTCCTTGCTTATACGCCATCATCTGGCAACCTGACTTGTCTTGCAGGTTAATCGCGCCGTCCCAATCGGCGGGGGCTTCGCCGAGATCTGCCATGGCGTTGCGGAGAAAGTTGGAAGGCCCGTCGGTTAGCGGCATTTCCATTAACAGTTCCTTCGCCTTCCCCCAATCGTTACCGATCACTGCATCGACGATTGCCTGATGAGCCCGTAGCTGCTCACCCGTAAGCGCCAGTTCCTCGTCGTCGGTTGGGATCAAGGCGAAAGTGTTGACCGACGCCTGCACACCTGCAGGTCGTAGGCAGGCGACCCGACGGCAGTAGGCTTCTTCCGCACCAAGTGCCTTGCAAACGACCGCCGCGGTCTCCTCGTCAATCAGAATCGGAACGCCCATCGCCTTGGTGAGATCCTGCATCCGAGAGGCGAGGTTGACGACCGGGCCAAACACGCCGACTTTGATTTGATCCTGCGACCCAATCCGACCGGCGACCGCGTTGCCATGACCAACGCCGATGCCAATCTGAAAACCGTGGAGCGGATTGTCAGGATCTTCTTGTGCCTCGCGGAACGCGGCCTGAATCGCCAGCGCCGCCCGACAAGCCTGCACGGCTGAGTCGTCCATCTGCGCGGGCCAACCCCAGAACCCCAGCGCCGCATCGCCCTGGAAATCGGCGATCACTCCCTCATACTTCAAGATGCTACTGGTCATCACGCTAAGCGCATCGCTCACCCGCTCAAGCAGCAACGGCAACTCATCACGCGACTGTTCAACCTTGCGCGAAAAGCCTCGGATATCGCAAAACAGTACGCTCACCGGACCTTCACGCGGCTGCAGGGCGAGTTCCGCTTCTTTGCTCACCAACGTCTCAACAACGGCGGGCGAGAAGAATTGCTTCATCGAACTGTGCTGATGTTCCAAACTCCGCAGCGTGCGGATCGCGCCCAGGAAATGCGCCATCAACTCGGCTAGTCTTAGCTCGCCCATCAAGTCGTCTGGTGATTCGACATCCTGAATGCCCGAGAATGTTCGCTTGCCAGACACATACAAACACCAGCGTTCGTCGGAGTTGGTCGGAATCGGGGTGCAAAAAGCCCAATCCAGATCGTCGCTCATGGTGTACTGATTGTCGTTCGCTTCACTTTCCGTCCAGAGATGGATGACGCTTTGCTTTTTGTCGAAGGCCCGATTGACCAGTCGCCGGCTCGGTCGGAAGCGTGAAACCGCTTCCTCGCGGCTGTTCCAACGCATGAGGAGCGGGTCTTGGACTTCGGTGCCGTCCGCACCATCGTATTGCATCACCGAGACCGCCACGGCGCCGCCCAACGATTCCAGCAGCAAATCGACGATCTGCGAAGCGAAATCGGTATCCGTGCGCGCCTGCTGAATCAGCTTCGGCATTTTGCAAAGCGCTTCCAGACATGACGAAGCATTCTTGAACATCGGTGCCGACACGTGCTCGCGCGCCAGGGTATGCTCCACGACGGTCGGTCTGTGAGATGGTGCCGGCTTGTGCAGCTCGAAACGGAACGTTGTTTCACCGATGCGAAACTCACAATCAGGCGCTACGAGAAACTGCTTGCGTTGCTCACCCTCGTAGAAGATTGGGTTGCGTGCTGTGTCGAGTTCGCGAACTTCGAGTTGGTCGTCCACCAAGCGGACGTACGCGTGCTCGCGCGAGATGAGTCGGTCCCACGGCACACTCCAGCCTGTGCGCGGCGCGCGACCCAGCAGAACATCTTCCCCTTCGGGAATCGATTGCCACCACTGTTGCTTTTCGTCTTTGCCGACGGCAATCAACTCTGCCATTGCAAGAAAACTCCTGAACGGTCCTGGACGAATTCCTTCTTCCATCCCGCAACTAAAAACCGACGGAATGCCGGCGACCACAAGACTGCGTTTCCTGCAAAGCTTGGGTCTGAGACGAAAGCGGGCACTGTTCTCTGAATTCCTGGCCTGCTAGATGATAGTCAAAATGAGTCTCTATTGCACGCTGAGCGGGTGAGAAACTGCCAAACTGGGCGGAGTCTCTGTTATTTCAGTCGCGCATGAACTAAAATTGCTGAAAAACAGCCCAATCCGCGCCGAGTACGCGATGGGTCTGTCTCTTTCAACCGTCACCTACCTCCTAGTTTCAAGAGAGCCATCCATGCTTCGATCTAGTTGCCCCGCACTGGCCCTACTCACACTGGTTGCCTCGTCGCTAGTTCTGACCTCACGCGTGCCTGCTGCTGACGTTGATTTCGCTACACAGATTTTGCCAATCTTTGAGGCCAACTGCGTTGGCTGTCACGGCGAGGAAAAGGGCCTCGGTGGATTGCGGCTGCACACGGAGGAAGGCATTCAGAAAAAATGGGATAAGGACGAGCATTTGATCGTCAAAGGCAAGGCCGACGAAAGTGAACTTTACGAACGGCTTGTGCTACCGGCCGACCACAAGAAGTTCATGCCCAAAAAGGGCAAGCCGCTGCCCGAGGAAAAGCTCAATCTGATTCGCACTTGGATCGAACAAGGTGCCGCCTTCAAAGTCGTGGCCACGAAATCAGAAGCGGCGGAAGAAGCACACGAAGGCGATCATCACGAGGAGGCTGCCGCACCCAAGGAAATCCCGTTGCCGGAAGTCGACGCGGCTGATTCGGCAGCTATCGACAAATTGGTGGAGACCGGCGCCCAGGTGACTCCGCTGTACTCAGGCAGCAACCTGTTGCAAGTCTCGTTCGCGCTCCGCGGAGAGCCGGCGACTGACGCCGACCTCGAGCCACTGGCCGCCGTCGCAGCCCAGGTCTACGCGCTGAATCTGGCCAAGGCGCAGATTTCCGACAAAGGTCTGGCGGTCGTCGCGCAGTTGAAGAACCTCGCGAAGCTGCACCTGGAGAACTCCTCGGTGATGGACAGCGGACTCGCCCACGTCAGCGGACTGGGCAATCTGCAGTATCTCAACCTCTACGGCACGCAGGTTTCGGACGAAGGGATGAAGTCACTCGAAGGACTAAGTCACCTGCGCAAGCTCTACCTGTGGCAAACGAAGGTCTCCTACGACAAAGCCCAGGCGATGCAAAAGGCGCAGGCCGGTCTGGCGGTCGACCTTGGGTTTGATCATCCGGTGATCATGCGCAAGCGGCTGACCAAGCAAATCAAGCAGGCGGAAGAAGTGAACAAGGAATCGACGGACGATTTCAACAAAGCCAAGGCCGCGTTCGACAAAGCGAAGAAAGATCAAGAGACCGCGAAGAAGCGTCTAGACGATCTCAAGCAACAACTCGACAAACTCGACGGCAAAGAACCTGAAAAGAAAGACGACGAGAAAAAAGAAGAAGCGAAAGACGCCAAAGTGACTTGATCGTCGTCTGCGCCTGTCAAAGTTCTTTCTTGAACAGGAGGCAACAGAGGAATCGGAGGGATGCGGCTGGGCTGTTTCTCCGTTAACTCTGATTCCCCGTGTTCGTTTTTCTGGCTGCTCGTCCTTCCTACCTTATTGTGCCCATCACGCGCCGAACTTACCTAGCCGCCCTGCATTTGCCAGTGCCAACGGCATCAGATACTTGGCTTCGAATTGGCCTAGCCCACCTTTGAGGCACTCGGCTTCACCGAAATTCTGGCAAGGGTCGGTGCGGCAGTGCTTTGCCCACAGCAGCGTTGGTACCGGATGCCAGCTGTGACTCGCCAACATTGCGGGGGTGCTGTGGTCGCCGGTGCAGATAAACACGTCGGGTTTAAGTGCCATGATCCGCGGCACGCAGGTATCGACCTCTGCGGTCTTCTTCACTTTCGCATCGAAGTTGCCATCTTCGCCGGTGCTGTCGGTGTACTTGAAGTGGATGAAGAAGAAGTCGTACTTGTCCCAGTTTTCTTCCAACACCGTCATCTGCTCTTCGAGCGTCTGCGCCTGGCCGATGACATCCATCCCCACGAGTTGGGCGAGGCCCTTGTACATTGGATAAACGGCGATCGCCGCCGCCCGCAGACCGTAGACGTCCTCGTAGCTGGGCGGATTCGGCTTCGGTGACACGCCCCGTAGCGTGCAGCAGTTTGCCTTCGGCTGATCAGCGAGCAACTCACGCGCTTGCTTGATGAACTCTTTGGCAATCTCGACGGTCTTGTGACTGTCTTCGGCGGTCGCGATCGGATCGAGTGGTGGAACGCCGGTCGCCTGCGGATCCGTGTCGGCGACATTGCCCCCCAGACCCTCGCCACGGAATACGACGACAAACCGATGCTCCTTCACCGGCTCGACGAACACTTGCACGCCCGGGATCGAGACCTCACGCAATTTGATCGCCAACGGAGCGCTCTCTTCGGTTGGGATGCGGCCGGCGCGGCGGTCGGTGATGTTGCCGTCGCTGTCGAGTGTGCAGAAGTTGCAGCGAATCGCGACGTCGCCCTCTTCCAGCTTGAAACCGATGCCCGTTGCTTCCAGTGCGCCGCGACCAATCAGATATTCCAGCGGATCGTAGCCGAACAACCCCAGGTGTCCTGGACCACTACCAGGGCTGATGCCAGGTTTCACCGGAATGCTGCCACCGCACACGCCTTCGCGAGCCAACGCGTCGAGATGCGGTGTGTTGGCGGTCTCGAGTTCTGTCTTGCCTCCCGGCTCCTGCGGCAGCCCACCCAGTCCGTCCGCGACGAGCAACACAATTTTTGAGTCGTTTTTAACCTGCAGCTGGCGAGTAAGATCGTGCATGAGAGTTTTGGGTGGTAAGTGGTAGTTGGTGGGTAGCAAGCGCGTGGTGTGAGCAGCCGCGATCCAAGAGACCGCCGGAGCGTAAAGCCCTTATCGTCCCGATCTTGCTAGTCGTTGGCAAGGGTCTAACGCGTCGGCTAATTGGCGGCTAGAATTGTCAGCTACGCCTACTCATTCTCTGTCTGGAACGGAGTTACATCGCCATGTCTGCTGAGCTAATCTCATACGACCCCGCGGGCATTCTGTTGCCCAACCACGGCCTAACGTCGGCAGACTTGCCCGGCTTGGAATCGAACCTCAATGCCGCTCGCGACGAGGTGCTGTCCGATGCAAAATTGTGGGCCGAGGGCGGCAACGTTCCCACAGAAAAAGAGCCTCTCGATGCGGGCTTTCATGAACTGCCCAATCGGTTGCTCGACGAGTACCGCGACCAGGGTGCCGACAGCGAAGTCGCGCGCATTCAAGCGACTGCTGATCGCCTGGCAGGCGCCGTCGATCGCGTGCCCGTGCTGGGGATCGGTGGATCGTACATGGGCGCGCGGGCCTGCATGGAAGCTTGCTGCCATCCGTATCACAACGAGCTTTCGCGCGACGCGCGCGGTGGCAGGCCGCGAATTTCGTATGAGGGCAACAACGTCGACAACGATGCGATGCAAGGACTGTGCGATCTGCTCAGCACCGAAACCGACAGCGGATGGGCAATCAACGTTATCAGCAAGAGCGGCGGCACGTTGGAAACCGCGGCTGCGTTTAGGATTCTGTTGCGGAAGCTGATCGAGACCTACGGCGACAACGCTGCTAGCCGCGTGGTGCCGGTGACCGGCGAGGGCAGCAAGCTGTTCAATCTCGCCAAAGCCTTAGGCTGCCAAGAATTCTACGAAGTGCCCGACGGCGTTGGTGGGCGATTCTCCGTTCTCTCCGCAGTCGGCTTGCTACCAGCGGCAGTCATGGGCCTTGATATCGTGCAATTGCTCCAAGGTGCTGCGGCGATGAACGAGCATTTCCGCACCGCTTCAGTCGGAGAAAACGTTGTGCTCGACTACACCGGCATCTGCCATCTGATGGAAGAAAAGCACGGCTGCGATATTCGCCTACTGTCGACTTGGGGCAAAAGACTCGAGGCCGTTGGGCTATGGTACGATCAGTTGCTCTCCGAAAGCTTGGGCAAACAAGAACGCGGCGCGATGCCGCTGACCGTCGTCAACACACGCGACCTGCATTCCCGCGGCCAGCAACATCAAGAAGGCAAACGCGACAAAGTGATCACCAATGTGATCATCGGCACCGGTGAGCGGGCCCCACTAGCCATCGGCAGCAGCGACCTCGACCAAGATCAGTTAAACGAATTGGCCGACAAGACGCTCCCCGACGTGTTGACCGCTGCCACGCAGGGCACAAATCAAGCCTACCGTGAAGACAATCGCCCGACGGCCGATTTGCACCTTCCCACGCTCAACGAGCACACCCTGGGACAGGTATTCCAGATGTTGATGCTCGCCACCGTGACCGAAGGCCGCCTGATTGGCATCAATCCGTACGGCCAGCCGGGTGTAGAAGCCTACAAGAAAAACATGAACGCGATCCTGAGGGCGTGATCCATGACTGCAGAAATCACTTGGTTGGGGCATTCCTGCTTTGCCATTCGCAGTGGCAAGCACGAACTGCTCATCGATCCGTTCCTCAACGATTCGCCGGTCGCCCCCAAGCAGGCGGACGACGTAGCGGCCGACTTTGTCCTGCTAACGCACGGCCACTTCGACCATGTTGCCGACGCGGTGGCGATCGCCCAGCGCACCGGCGCAACAATCGTCGCGAACTTCGAGATTGGCGAATGGCTGAAAGCGCAGGGCGTTGCGGAGGACAGAGTGGTCGCGATGAACACGGGCGGCGCGGTCGATCTTGCCTTTGGCAACGTGAAGATGACCACAGCAATTCACAGCTCGGGGCTGCCCGACGGAAGCTACGGCGGCGTGGCCGGTGGTTTCCTGCTACAGCTCGAAAGACAACGACTCTACCTCGCCGGCGACACGGCACTGACGCTTGACATGAAGCTGATCGGCATGGCTGGACTCGATTTGGCGGTGCTGCCAATCGGCGATCTGTTCACGATGGGTCCGGACGACTCGATCGAGGCGATCAAGATGCTCAACCCACAGAAAGTCATTCCCTGCCATTTCAACACTTGGCCGCCAATTGAGCAGGACGCGACCAATTGGGCCGATCGTGTGCGGTCGCACACCGCTGCCGAACCCGTCGTGTTGCAACCTGGTGAAAGCCATTCGCTCTAACATGAAGGACTTCCGATGAACTTCCTACGCACCGCGATCGTCGTGTTGGGCTGCCTAGCCTGGTCCCCTGCCCTAGCGGCCGATGAGCCGTTGTTATGGAAATTCAGCGCCGGCGACGCGCACGAATATCGCATGCTCCAGCGCATGGATATGGAGATGACACTAGGTGAGGCAAATCGCAAGATCGAAACCAGCATCGAGCAAGTGATCGACATGACCTGGAAGGTCGATCAAGTCGACGATCGGGGAAAAGCACGAATCGTCCAAAAGCTCGATCGTATGCGGATGAACATGCAGGCGCCCGGGCAGCCGGAAATGAAGTACGACACGCAGTCTGAGGAGCCGCCGGCTGGGTTTGCCGCCATGCTGGCACCGCTAATGAAGGCAATGACCGAAAACGACTTCACCATGGCAATGTCGCCACGTGGCAAGATCGACAACCTCCAGATGCCTGAGGCCGTAAGGCAGGCCCTGAAGAACGTGCCCGGCGCTGCGATGATGGGCGAAATGTTCAGCAATGAGGGTTTCGCCAACATGATTCAGAAAAGCTCTCTGATCCTGCCACAACCACAAGACCTGGAGCCAGGACACGAGTGGTCGACGACCTCTGAAATGAAGAACCCGCAACTGGGCAAAATCACTTCCAAAATCACTTACCGCTATCTCGGTCCACGGGAGTTGAACGGCACGCAGTACGAAGTGTTTGGCATCCAAATGGAGATGGGCTTCGGCGAAGGTGCCGGTGGCGTGTCGATCCAAATTGAAGATCAGAACACCGACGGCGAAATCTTGTTCGACCGCGCCGCAGGGCGACTTGAGTCGAGCAAACTTCAGCAGGAAATCGACATGCTCGTCATCGCTGGTCCCAACGAGATGAAGCAAAAGATGATTCAGAAGGTCTTTTTCGAACGCCAAGATGACTCGTCCCCAGAGTAGACTCACAGTTCCCCGCAACCCACTTCATCCGACTCCCCCAGCATGAAACTTTTGCGCTACGGTCCGCCCGGCCAAGAACAACCTGGCCTTCTCGATTCGCATGGCAAGATCCGATCGCTGCGAGGAGTGATTGATGATGTTGCAGGGGACGTGCTCTCTCCCGCGAGCCTGGCCAAGATTGGTGAGTCTGACGCGGAGCAGCTTCCTGAGGTGGACTCGCAAGTCCGTCTCGGCGCTTGCGTTGCCGGGGTGGGCAAGATCATGTGCATCGGCCAGAACTACGCCGACCACGTCAAAGAGACCGGCGGCACCATTCCGGCCGAACCCAAACTGTTCATGAAGGCCACCAGCGCGATCACCGGGCCGTTTGACGAAGTGATGATTCCGCGCGACTCGAAGCAAACCGACTGGGAAGTGGAACTGGCCATCGTCATCGGCGAAACGGCCAAGTACGTAAGCGAAGCCGAGGCGCTCGACTACGTTGCCGGCTATTGCGTGATGAACGACATCTCGGAGCGCTCGTTTCAGAAGGAACGCTCGGGGCAATGGACCAAAGGCAAAAGCTGCGACACTTTCGCCCCTTTGGGCCCGTGGCTCGTGACGCGAGACGAAATCGACGATCCGCAGAATCTACATCTCTGGCAAGAAGTCGATGGACAGCGCTACCAAGATAGCTCGACCAAGGAAATGATCTTCGGTGTGCGCAAACTGGTTAGCTACCTGAGCGAGTTCATGTCGTTGCACCCCGGCGACATCATTTCAACCGGCACCCCACCGGGCGTCGGACTGGGTCAAAAGCCACCCAAGTTCCTACAACCTGGTCAGACTCTGCGACTCAGCGTGGAAGGCCTCGGCGAGCAACACCTGACGACGGTCGCTACGCCTTGATCATCCTTCCAAGCCGCACTGTCATCGAAAGGTATTCTGCCCCATGAGACTTTCGGTATTCTATTTGGCGGCCCTGCTTTCGTTCGCACCAATTGGCGGCCAAGCGGCAGAACTCCTACCCGGCGACGCGCTCCACGAAGAGGACATGCTGAACTTCGCCATGTTGGCCCTGGACGGCATTCCCAAGGAGTATCCCAACAAGCTCTCCCACGTGATGGTCGGTCCCGAATCGGTGCAAAGCCCGCGGGAGCTGCACCCAGTGTTCTACGGCTGCTTCGATTGGCACTCCTCAGTCCACGGCCACTGGATGCTCGTGAAGTTGCTGAAGATGGGTCCGGACAAGGTGGTCGCTCAAGACATTCGCAAGCTGCTCAACAAGCAATTCACTGCTGAGAAACTCATGCAGGAAGCGGCGTACTTCAACAAGTTCGAGCACCGCAACTTCGAGCGTATGTATGGCTGGGCGTGGGCCTTACGCTTAGCAGCGGAGTTACACACTTGGGACGACCCCGACGCGCAGCGCTGGGCGCAGCACCTCGGACCGCTGGAGCGTAGGCTCGTAAAACTGACCAAAGGCTACCTGCCGAGGCTGACGTATCCGATTCGCATCGGCGAGCACACCGACACGGCGTTCGCACTGGGACAGATTCTCGACTATGCGCGCACGGTCGATGACGGCGAACTGATCGACCTGATCGAAAGTTTCTGCCGTGAGAAGTACCTGGCAGATACCGACTATCCCGGCAGTTACGAACCCTCTGGGCACGATTTTTTCTCGCAAGCGTGGAACGAAGCCGACCTGATGCGACGCGTGCTGGCGCCGGAAGAATTCTCGCAATGGCTGGGCAGATTTCTTCCTGGTTTGGCAACCGAAGACGCCAGAATCAAATCGCTGCTAACGCCGGCGATCGTCTCGGACCCGGAGGACCCTAAAATCGTGCATCTGGCCGGCCTCAACCTGTCGCGCGCGTGGACGCAAAACGGAGCGCTACACGCGTTGCCAGAGAATGATCCGAGGCGCGCGGTATTGCAGCGCTCGGTGGCGGCGCACACGAAGGCGGGACTCGATTATGTCTTTAGCGGGCACTACGAAGGCGAACACTGGCTCGCCACTTTCGCCGTCTACACGCTTGCGGAAGTAGGCATCGAGAAATGAGCGGCGACGAGCCCACCGTCGCGCGCCGCCGCTGGCGCTTCGGACCTGGTCTGTTGGTAACGGCCGCGTTCATCGGCCCCGGCACCGTCACGACCGCCAGCCGCGCCGGCGCAGAGTTCGGCTTCGCGCTGCTGTGGGCGCTAATGTTCGCCGTGATCGCGACGCTAGTGCTGCAGGAAATGGCCGCGCGGCTTGGCTTGGTCACGCGGTTGGGATTGGCTGAAGCCATGCGGAAGTCCATCCAGCCGCCATGGTTGCAGCAGACGGCACTGGTGCTGGTACTCACGGCAATCGTGTTTGGCAACACCGCATACCAGACAGGCAACCTGCTGGGTGCAGGCATGGGTATCGAGGTGCTCACCGGCCTGTCGAGTAGCGCCGGTGCGACGGCGCTCGGACTGGCGGTTGCCGCTGTACTCGCGATTGGTGGCAATAGCAAGAAGCTGTTGGCCGCGCTCGTGGGCATTGTGTTGGCGATGAGTGTGGCGTTCTTGGTGACCGCCTTGGTGACCAAGCCCGACGTCGGACAGATTGGCCGCGGGCTGGTTCAAATACAAGTGCCCGAAAAGTCGCTGCTGACGGTACTCGCCCTCATTGGCACGACCGTTGTGCCGTACAATCTGTTTCTGCACGCCTCGACGGTTCAGCAACGCTGGTCCGCAAGCGACGACGTCGATTCATCAATTCGCGAGGCGCGACTCGACACCGCGTTTGCCATCACCCTCGGTGGCCTCGTGACGATGGCCATCGTCGCCACGGCTGCAGCGGCTTTTTTTGAGAGCGGAACCAAGCCTGATTCCGCTGGCGACCTTGCCGATCAACTTCAGCCGCTGTTTGGTGCCGGTGGCAAATTTCTCTTCGCCTTTGGATTGGCTGCAGCAGGAATCACTAGCGCGATCACCGCGCCGCTAGCCGCCGGTTACGCTGCAGCGGGCACGTTTCCGCATGCCACACCCAAGACCTCCAAGACAACCGCCGTGGCAGTCGCCCTGATCGGCACGCTCCTGGTGCTGGTGTTTGGCAAGTCACCTCAGGCAACCATCGTCACGGCCCAAGCCGCTAACGGCTTGTTGCTGCCCGTGGTAGCCGTGTTCTTGCTGCTGGTGATGAATCGGAAAAGCCTGCTTGGCCACTACTGCAACAACCGGGTCTGGAACGTGGCCGGAGTTTTCGTCGTCCTCGTTGCCTGCGTGCTTGGGGTGAAGAGTTTGGTGATGTTGTTCTAACAGCGCGCAAGTACAATCGTAGGGTGCGTGGAGCGAAAGCGTAACGCACCAAACCGCACACTTTACGATGACTTCGTGATGAGCCGATACATACGTAATCGCAATGGGCAAATGTTCTTTTTCACTGTCGTCACCCACAGGCGTCAACCAATACTAACTTCGGACCTTGGTCGGTCGGCCCTCCGCCTGGCGTTCCGTGGTACCCGCGAAGACTTGCCTTTCCATATCACGGCAATAGCCCTGCTCCCGGATCACCTGCATTCGATTTGGGAGCTACCACCCGGCGACTCAGACTATTCAACACGGTGGAAACGCATCAAGACACTGTTCACGAAGCAGTGGCGGCGACAGGGCGGCACGACCATGAAACTTTCTTCCAGTCGAACGAAGCGTGGGGAGCAAGGCGTATGGCAGCGCCGATTCTTCGAACATACTTGCCGAAACGAAAGTGATTTAAAACGCTGCCTCGACTATTTGCACGTCAACCCGCTGAAGCACAGCCACGTACAGCGTGTCCGCGATTGGCCCTGGTCGTCATTTCATCGATACGTGAGGCTCGGCGAATACTCGTTGGACTGGGGTAACGACAATATCTGGTATGGTGATGAGTTTAGCCATTTTGAGTGATGCAAACGGTGCGTTTCGCTAACGCTGCACGCACCCTACGGCTAGGTTGACATCGCTGTGTGGCAGACAATCTCTCACTCCTCCCCCACCAACAGCTTCCGCCGATAGTATCGAAATTGGTGATAGCTCAGGCCCAATGTCCGCGCGGCCTGGGCCTGGTTGCCGCCTGAATCTTGGAGGGCTTGTTCGAGGAGTTGGCGGGAGAAGGCTTCGACCCGCTGTTCGTAACTGCCGTGGTGGCTGATCAGTTGGGCTTCGGCCAGCATGCCAATATCTTCGGGCGTGATCTCGTTGGTGGTGTCGCGATACGCCGCGCGCTCGATAATGTTCTTCAGTTCGCGAACGTTGCCGGGGAAAGGATAGTCACGCAGCAAACGGAGCGACGACTTAGCCAAGCATTTACCGCGAAAAGCGGGAATCTCCAGGGCGAACTCGTCGAGAAAATGCTGAGCGAGGACTTCGACGTCGCCTTCCCGCGTGCGTAGCGGCGGCACCTCGAGTACTTCGAACGCCAGGCGATCGTAGAGATCGCCGAGGAATTCGCGGTTGCGTATCTTCGTTTTTAGGTCCGCGTTCGTCGCCGAGACGATCCGCACATTGACCTCGCGCTCTTCGTGACCACCGACCCGCGTGAACCGACCGTACTCGACCACGCGTAGAATCTTTTGCTGAAACGGCAGCGACATGTGACCGATTTCGTCCAAGAACAGCGTTCCGCCATCGGCTTGCTCAAACTTTCCGCTTCGCGTCTCGGCAGCGCCGGTAAATGACCCCTTGGCGTGGCCAAACAGTTCACTCTCCAGCAACGTGTCGGAAAACGCCGCGCAGTTAACCGTG
>JANQQA010000102.1 GCA_028285205.1 Bythopirellula sp.
AATGCGCAGCCTGCCGATGCGGGGTGGAGCAGTCTGGCAGCTCGTCGGGCTCATAACCCGAAGGTCGCAGGTTCAAATCCTGCCCCCGCTACCAAACAAAAATGGGTCCCTTCAGGGACCCTTTTTTGTTTGGTTGTGTGGAGATCAGGAGGGGGACCTCGTTCAACAAAACGCGCAAGCATTTTGGGCGCCCGAAGGGCGGGGCGCAGCCCCGAAGATCGGCCCTAGCCGATCTGAGCCAATCCTGCCCCCGGCACCAACCTTCTCAAAGACTTACGGGCGCCTAGGCGCCCGTACTTGTTCCTGCTGCTACCGTTTTGCTACCACTACCGGGCGAGTAGGGCGGCGTATCGAGCGACTGTTAGTTGTTTCCGCAACTGCTCGGTGCTGCTTTGCAGACTCTCTCGACTACTGAGGGACAAACGTCAGCCGTGTCCGCAAGGAATCTGGCACACCCGCTCCCATCCGAGCGAAATTCCAAGCATGCCGTCATGCAATCTGAGTCCGTGTCTCCACCGCCGGTCTGCGTGTACACGCCGCCGCCAGCACATGCTGAGAGCGAAGCCGCAAGAGCAGCAATCACAAAAAAGTTACTCATTCTTCGTCCCTCTACCTGCTATTGAAATATATCGACAACCCGACCTCGGCCGCAGCCTTGGCCGGGAACCTGGCCGTGATATGGGCTAAAGCAAATGCATGGCCTGTTCTTGACAAATTCGTTGTACGTTTCGCAGGCTCCCAAGACGGTGCAACACATGCTGACCACCGTGAATCGTCCTTGACATTCATTGCTGGCGTTCTCTGCCCACTCGACACATGCCTCGCCCGCCCCCGCTGGAACTACGCATTCCGCCCGACATTTTCTTTCCCACCCATCGGTACTAAATGTCTGGAAAGTGCAAGACGAGACTAGTAAGCACAGCAGAGCCGTCGTCGCGAGTCTCATAGCCTTGTACCGATTTCGTCAGGGCAGTATTCGGCCGCCCAGGAGAGCCACTCGGCGCAGCTGTCGAAACCAGGTGGGAGTGCCTGGCAGCTTGCTTTACACATCGTGACCCGAGGGTCTTCGCGTCCTACCCGTTCCGTTCGTGTGCCGTAGGACTCGCAACCCAGCATGAGGAGAGACGAAATGACCAACAAATGTACCTTCATGTAAGTCAAGGTGTCGTTGCTTCCGATACAGTCGCAGGCTCCGAAGGCCTATTTGCGTTCTGCTGATTGTTGTTATTCCTTAAGGTAGAGCAATTGATAGGATGGGTCGTCCTTCACGAACCAAGACTCAAAATGGGGGCTGTTCCCGAAGCAATCGCCAGCGCGCTCCTTGACTCTATCGGCGATGACTTGGTGACTACCATCACCGCGATCCGTACGGAGTTTGAGAGTGGCAGCAAACGATTTTCTGGCACGGGGTTGTTGTTACTCGACTCCGGAGGTCGCGTCTACTGCTTGACGGCGGATCATGTGGTGTCGCCGAAACGGCGCTCTACGCCAATAAGGTCATCTGGCGTCGTTCGCCACTATCATTCGCAGTTCCTTGAGGAGGGCGGGAGATACGAATCGTTTGCGCTTCGATCGAAGTATTACAAGAGTGAGAGTGTTGACCTGGCGATGCTGGAATCTTGCTTAAGTGAGACAGAGATGGCGCGAGAGTATGAGGATCGAGTGATGACGCTTGACGCTCTTCTCGCCGCCGGTTCTGAGACAGTTTTTGCGAACGATATTCTGGTTATGGCTGGTTTGCCCGCTGAAAAACTTTCTGAGATACCTATCACCAGAGAATCGAACCATGGCGTGCTATTCAATTTTTTCTACGCAGACCAAGGTAGATTATGCGAGTCTGCAGGCTATTGTTACGAGATTCCGTTTTCTGGAGAAATTTCACCCGAAGGGATGAGCGGGTCGCCAGTTTGGGTAGTTCGTGTGACTTCCAACGCCCACGAACCGCTAGACCATGCGTACGTAACGTCGACGCCCATTAACGAGCAGCGACTCAGCGCTGCATTCTTAGGTCTAGCGACACATTATCAAGAGCACACGGGAAAAGTCGTCGCCGTTCGACCGGCTGCTTGTGCTGCATTCGTGAAAAAAGCACGATCCGTAATGCCTACGATTCGATTGCCCGAAGAAGACGAGTGGATTAAGCGCAACCTACACACATGAACTTGGTTCGCAAAATGCGGATTCTTGCCAGCCGCGCGCACCTACCGAAACGCGCAGCGGGGAAGGCCATCCTGCCCCCGCTACCAACCCAATTTCAGCCCCCCCTTCTTGCGGGCTGAATTCGTCTGCAAGATCGCAACCGTGCGCACTTGCACGAGACCGGCGAGATCAAGGAATAACCGAAGTCGAGGGCTTGCTTGAGAATGGGTTTCGACTCAGCCTCGTCCAATGCCCACGGTATCCGGTCGCGCGAGCCCGGTATCATCGTTCCGAGACAGAGCTTGCAGACTTTTCGGCCTGTCTTTCCGAAGCGAACCGTTCTCGAAAAACGTCTCCCTACTTGGGCACGACGCTGGCAAAAACATTCAGCGTCAGTCGACCATTGCTCGGGTCTGCAGACAACTTCTTCGGCGCTGCAATAGCGGCGCTGTGTGGTACGCGACCCGAATAGAATATGAAACGATTGAATCGTGCCGGAATCGTGCACAAGTTCTCTACCACCTCATTGGACCCGGTGAGGTATGCAGCAGGCGTGGCAAGTGTCGGGAATCGCTCGCGCAAAAATTCCAAACCAGTGCCAGGGTTCTCGTCCTCGAGTGCTGTGGCCCTTTGCTGCAAGTCTGGATCTATCCAGCGATAAAAGCCCGTGCCACCGAGGTCCTGATCGTCGAAAAGATACACAAGTCCGGCAAAAATCGTGCGGTCCGGATGGAGATTGGTATCGACGTGGCAGAGCAGTTGAAAGCCGCAGAGTTCGTCGGGCTGAGTTGTGGCAAGCGCCATTAGAGCCCACATTTCCATGTCCCCGCGAAAAAACGGAAAGCGTCTGGGCATGTTTCTACGAATGAAGCGGAACACGTCCGTCAACGCTTTGCCGTCGAGACGGAATTGCTGGCCCGGGTAGCTGCCGCGGGGCCGCATTTGTAGTCGATCTGCATGTCTTGAAGCATAGTCGACCAGGTCGTGCGGATTCTGCAGGAAGTTGTCGACTACAACGCAGTCATCGCCCTCGGAAATTGACTCCTGTTGAATGTCCAGCTGTGGATTTAGACGAATCGGCTTCATGTATTTTGGGGCAGGTTTCGAACGTTCGCGGATGGGTTGTTCGATGCTACCGCTACATAGTATCCGATATTGAGCATGCGGCGCCCAACGAGCCAGCTCAGCAATATCTTTCGGCGGCACGACCGCTCCCTATCCTTCTTGCTGTTGGAATAGGTCGGGCACAAACCGCCCGCAGGCACTGTGCCTCGTCGCCGTCTGGCTTGTACAATGCCGTCAATCGCTGTGTAAGGTGGGGAGGCGAAGGTTTGGGCAAGTGTGCACTGATCGTCGATGACTCCCGCACCTCGAGGGTCGTGCTGGAACGCATTCTCGCAACTCACGACCTTATCGTTGATCACGCGGATTCGGCCGAATCTGCACTCGAATACCTGGCGGATCATCGTCCCGACGTCATCTTTATGGACCACCTGATGCCGGGCATGGACGGCTTCCAGGCTGTTGCAGCCATCAAGCGGAATCCGCAAACGGCGACGATCCCGATCATGATGTATACGTCGCAGAAAGGCGATGTGTACGTCGGCCAGGCGCGGGCCCTGGGCGCGGTCGGCGTACTGCCGAAAGAGGTCGAGCCGGTCGCGGTCTCTAAGGTGCTCGAGTCGCTGCACATCGTCGGGACGGCGCCCGCGCCGCCACCGATCGACGCCAAGCCAAGGGAAGAAGCGGTAAGCGTCGAGCTTCCGATTCTCGAGAGTGTGGATCAGGACCTTAGGCACCTGCTCGAGGACCTCTTCGACCAGCAGCAGGTGATACTCAAGCGGGATCTCCAGAATAGCTCCGAAGCGATTGCCGCAAGAGTCGCTGATCGGATTAAGGCGGCCGAGCCGGAAGAACCCGAGGCCGAGATCGACGAAAGGCGGCCAGGCTGGCTGTCGGCGAGATTCTGGGTTATTGCCGCGTTAGTCGGGATCATCACGGTCCTGTCATTCTCTTATCTGCAGCTCAACGAGCGCTGGCAGGATGCCGTCGACGAAAACGCGAACCTCAGAGACGCAATCGACCGACAGGCGGCGCAGAGCGCAGGTACCGAGGACACACTGCTCCGTCAGATCGACGACTACCGGTCAACGATGAACGCGTCCCAAGCAGCAATGCTCGATGCGATCGAGTGGGGCATCAATCGGTCGGGGCGGTATTCATTCGGCGAGCCACCGCTCGGGGACGTGCGAGTCGGCGATTTTGAAGCGCTCACCAACCATCTGTTGGCGATCGGCTTCACCGGGCAGGTGGTCGTCGAAACCCATGTCGGCAACCATTGCCTGTCCTTCGCCTCGGAAGGTTATCGACTTGCTGATCCACAGAGTATGGCCGAACGCTGCGACGCCCGTGGTTTCAGCATGGACGAGGCGCTAGAGCTGAGCCGTCGCCAGTCCGTTGCAATGGCAAATTTCATCAACGCGTCGGAAACGCGAACTGGCGGAGCCGTGCGATTCTCGATCTTGGGGCGCGGCGCAGCCAACCCGATCGTGGAATACCCGGTATCGGTGACGGCAGTCACGGCAGGCGAATGGAATGCGATTGCCGACGCCAACCATCGCATCGAAATCAGGCTGCTACCGGATTCGACTGCACAGTAGCGATAGGAAATGACTCATGGAGTTAGTGTATGGAGCATCCAATGCCGGGTAGACGAGCGTCGTTTTGTATAGTGCTGACGTCACTCACATTCAGCGCCTGCAGCGGACTGACGTCACTGGAAACACAAGTTGACGAGTTCGCCAATACCGATTTTTCTCCCACGACGCGCTACGCTGTTGTTGCACGAACTGATCAGATGCATGGGCATCCGGCAAACCCATTCGGAGATCAAGTTCTGAGGAGGATTGCTCAAATCGTCGAGACAAAACTGGGCATCAGGGCAGAAGTCTTGTCTGGAGATCCAGGATCGGACTGGTGGAATGAACTCGACCGGGCAGAGCAAGCAACCGGGTGGGTCACCGCCGCGAGTTATGATCAGTTCATGCGGGTGGCTGGATTCGATGGTTATGTATTGATGACGACGAATGAACGATTTGACTGGACCGACGAGCCGCAGGGACGGCGTTGGTACAACTGGTATCGCCCGGTGTTTCATATGAATGCGTTTCGTGATACCGAATCGGTGCAGTTGATGCGACATGGTTTGCCGAACGGGATTGTCTGCGATCTGCAGGGGCCGATAGACGAGTACAATACGACTCGAAATCAGGAGCTTCTTCCGCAAATTGGCCTCAAGGACCCAGCAGCTTGCATCGAAAAGATTGCTGCTAGATTTACAGACGGTCTAGAAGCAAGAATGCCTGCTCCCCCGTGAGCCCAGCCTGAACCGTTCTGAGTCAATCCTGCCCGCTAGAAGAGCCGGCCCCAAGAGGCCGGCTTTTCATTGGAGAAACAACTCTTACCTGGACGCGTGTTGTCCTCCCTTTAGTTGAGCGTGATGCGCGTCAGCTCTATTCGACCCGTGGTCGTCAGTAGCAGGTTTCCATTCGGGTCTGTGAAAGTCGTGACGAATGGCGCAGAGGCTGTTTTGCCCCCACGGTGGAGCCTGACGACGCCCCGGACTTCTATGACGACGTTTGGTGCAAAGAACGGATTGTTGGGCGGGACCAAAGTCAAGAATCGAACCTCGTACCTTCTCGGGCCTACCCGCTCCCATACGCCGTGACCGCCACCGAAGACCGGATCGCTGTTGACCACCGTACCGTCGCGGTGGAATGAACCGATGTTCTCGAATGGGTCCCCGAAGTCCGGTGTTCCGGAAACCATCCAGGATCCGACAATAGTTCGCTTCTGGTGGTCGGCAAAGGCCTGTTGCGGGGCCATCGCCCCAATGAAAATTGCGGCAACTAGTGCGAAGACAGCGGTTTTGCAGCTTGTTCTTGTGTTCACGATAGACTCCTCGTGCTGGGTTGTTGACTCGCCGTAGATGGCGTCGCTTGTGTCCCGTTCTCTACAGCCAAAGGCTGTGTTGATCGGGATCTGATGGAATGCCCAACAAGAATGCTCGCTGCCAGAGGCGCGGGCTTTGCCGGTCTCTGAATGACCGTGAATTTGTCTGAATTCGCAGGGGAATAAGGCTGCAGCGGTGGAAAAACCGGCGAGCCCGATCAGATCGGCGGGTGGTTATGTCCGCTTGGCTCTCGAAGGCCGGCATTGGGTGGTAGGATTGCAATGGGCCGCTGATGACCGACAGCGGTCCTTCGCGAACAACGCCCCTATGGAGAAGAAATGGAGCGCTCCAACATATCCTCACGCCTCGATTTCCTTCGCAGAGCGGAGCGACTCAAGGATACTCTCCGCTCTGCTTACACGACGAGCGGTCGCACCGAAAGCGTTGCCGAGCACA
>JANQQA010000113.1 GCA_028285205.1 Bythopirellula sp.
ACCCAGACGCCGACACGATCCTGGCGCGTCTCACCATGAACTCCCATCTCAGCGAGTGCCGTGATCAACCACCACTCGAGCAGACCAACAAACTTCCGGACATCTCCGCCAGTCCGGCGCTTGAGATCCAACATCACGTAAACCACACGCTGGCCCGGCCCATGATAGGTGAATTGCCCACCGCGCCCCGTACGATAGACAGGAAACCGATTGGATTGCAGTAGATCCTCATCCCGCGAACTCGTCCCGGCTGTGTAGAGCGATGGGTGCTCAAGTAGCCAGACAAGCTCGCTGGCCTCTCCGTTCGCTATGTGGGCTGCTCTTGCCTCCATGGCTGCAACAGCGACCTCGTAGTCGACAAGATCGCGCGAAACGGCCCATTCCGCAGTTTCTTGCCCCTCTCGCATCACAACTGGTACGCGGTGCTGCTGCTTTTCACCAACTGTGCTCATATCGCCAAAGTCTCGTCGGGCCTCACAGATTCCATTTTACCGTTTCTGCCCGCTTGCATTTCTCGCCATTGCTTGATATCCCATGCGGCCTTGGAGCTTCCAAGGTCGGTTCCTGTCGCAATCGGCTTTAGGAACTTGAATATATGCGGTCGTGGCGGAATTGGTAGACGCACTAGCTTGAGGGGTTAGCGGGGCAACCCGTGGAGGTTCGAGTCCTCTCGACCGCACCAAAAAATTCAACACATTGAAATCCTTGAAAACTTAGTATTTACGGGCTCCGTGGTAGAAATCTGCTGCACAACCTGCTGCACAGACGGAGCCAGCCGTGCACATACCATCAATACCAAAACCGACCCGCCGTAGAGGTTCGCAGACGTTTGAATTACGCGTCCGCGTACCAACCGAAGCACGCGGCGGGCGCTTCAAGAGTGGTCATACATCACGCAGCTTGGGTACCCAGTGCGAAGACGTTGCGTACGATCGCCGCCGTCCCGTCTTCGATGAACTCATAGAGGAGTTTGAGAAGGAAGCAGCCAAACGAGCCGCCACGGATCAAGAGCAGCAGCCACCCTGCTCTCAGAAGCAGTCATCGAAGATGACGATCTATCAGGCGTGCCTACGGTACCGCCGCTACATCCTCGATGGCATCAGACGGGAGCGCAAAGAAGCGACCTATATGGCCAAATATCGAGCAGACCAGCTGTTCAAAGCATACGATCCAGTCAAGCTTGCAAAATCATTCATCGACAAAGTGCGAAAGGACCTGGAACGAACAAAGGCTTGCCGAGTTGTAAAGGACTTCGAGCATGAACAATGGTTCCTAACCTATCTCAGGAAGAAGGGCATTGGACGCGTAGCTGATGAGAAGCGAGCTCGTCGTGCTTTGAATATGACCAGGACAGAGGTGCTCAGTATTCTCTTGGCTAATGCTGAAGGTCGAATTCCAAAAGAACTCCCCAGCGCAACGGTCAACGCGGAACCAGTAACACCTTCGCAGAATACGACCCCAAACAGCCCCTTGCTGTCAGATTTCGTAGAGCACTTCATAAGGCGCAAAGCAAACACTTCCGACGAAAGAGCTGATACTTACCGTTCCACTGTTCGCGATCTGATC
>JANQQA010000120.1 GCA_028285205.1 Bythopirellula sp.
TCGGCGAAGTGTGCTCCAAATCTGATACGTCGGATCGTCCACCATGACGTCCGCGACTTCATGTCGACTGAGTGGCAGTCGTCCGTGCTCCGCCTCAAACTCGAGCTTGCCGCGCCTCTCATACGAATCCACAACCTTTCCAACCACTCGCTGTGACAGAAAAGCGTTCAGATGCGCGATCGTGTTGAACCGCGCGACTTCGTCGTGAGATGCCTTCGGCAACATTCCATGCTCACCAATGTTGGTCCACGGCTGAACGCGACTCATACAAGCTCCAGTTCCGCAAGAATCGGAGCCAGTTGAACGCGATCTGAACTTGCAATCAAGTCGCATTATCGGACTGCGTGATTCGGGCGTGCCTTATAGATTGCGGCGGCTGCGTGCTGCCCAATCGAGCTGTAGTTGCGTGCGAAACTCACTCCGCCAGGTGGATTTGACAGTTGCCCCCCAGGACTCGCCAACGCCTGCTAGTCGTGCAGCGGATCATGGGAGTCTGAGTGCGCCACAGGAAATGTCGCCAATAGGCGCATTGGCCACTGTGTCTCGATCACTCGCTAGTCAAGCGACTTCTCGAACTTGAGCGTTGCCAGAGAGATCCCGGCTAGAAAAAAGACGCCCAGAGGCCAGAGATCCGCAGTCAACGACTGTAGATCTGCCTGTTTCAACACAATTCCTCGAACTATGCGCAGAAAATGCGTGAGCGGAAATACTTCGGCAAACCACTGCACTACCCGCGGCATCCCGTCGAACGGAAACATAAACCCCGACAACAGCAGCTGCGGCAGGAAAGTCATGAACGTCAACTGAAACGCCTGGAACTGGGTCTGTGCAATAGTCGATATGATCAGCCCGAGTGTCAGGATGCTCACAACAAATGCACCCGACGCAATGTAGAAGTCGGCCAGTGATCCGCGAATCGGTAAATCGAATGCCCACATGCCCAGCCCCAGGATAAGGGTGATTTGCAGGTATCCGATGACAACGTAAGGAACGATTTTCCCGACCATCAGCTCGAGCGACTTCACCGGTGTGGTAATCAGCAACTCCAAGTTGCCCCTCTCACGCTCGCGGACGATCGCAATCGATGTGAACAACACCATGGTCAGGGTCAGGATTACGCCGCAGAGGCCGGGCACAATGAACACTGCGGAACGTCGCTCGGGGTTGTAGAGCGCGCGTAGCTCGAAAGTGTCGCGCTCCAACATCTGGTCAACCGACTCCAGCGGCAAGCGCGCGATACCGCGCACCGTGCCCAGGATAGTCGGGTCGCTGTCGTCGACCAGCAGCTGCGCGACGGGCAGGCGTCCGTGCGCGACGCGTTCCTCGAAATCGGCCGGAATGAAGATACCGACGGTGACGCGGCCTTGACGAATAAGCTGCTCCAGCTCCCAGGGGCTGCGCGCAGCGACTATTTCATCAATCACCTGGCTGGCCCGGACGTCGGCAACCAGGCGCCGCGAACCCGAGGTATTGGCTTCATCTACCACCGCGGCGCTGAGCCCGCGTACATCATTATTGATAGCAAAACCAAACAGCAGCGTCATTACCACCGGAATGCCGGCAACCATACCGCCTGTCAGCCGATCGCGTTTCAGGTGGCTGAACTCCTTGCGGGCGATAGCCAGCACACGCTGCATGGAAAAAGCGTTCACGCCGCCGCCCGGCCGTGTTCCAGGGTCGCCATGACAAATACGTCCTCCAGGTTCGGTTTTACGCGACGCAGCGTCGCCGGCAGGGACGACGCGGACAGCAATTCCTTGAGATAGGCCAGAGGATCAATCCGGTTCGGATCGACCAGTGCATGTAGACGTGACCCGATCTGCGCGACATCGTAGACATCGTCGGCCGCCATCAGAGCTGTGCGAACTGACCGGGCACGTTCGGTCTCTACCTCGACGACGCTGGCAGGCAAGTCGGTCATCAGGGAATCGGGCGAACCGTCGGCCACCAAACGACCTTCGTCGAGAATCGCCAGCGAATAACAGCGCTCCGCCTCGTCCATAAAGTGGGTAGTAACCAGTATCGTCGTGCCTTGATCGATCAAGTCGAAC
>JANQQA010000146.1 GCA_028285205.1 Bythopirellula sp.
CCCAATCGCAGCAAATACAGCGAGAAGCAACGTGACAGCCGTAAGCCCAAGACCGACATTGTTGCCGAGCGTTCTTCGGCGTTGATTAACTTCGTCGTCACTATCGGGATGATTGCCATGCTTCAGAAACGCAAGTACTACGATCCCGACCAATCCCCCGCTAAGAAGCCAGAAATACCAGGCAAACCCCTTGCGCGCAGCGAGGGCCGCGGAAATTAGGGGAATCAAAAGCAAAACGATCGGCGCCAATGCGGGCATGTGAGATTCACTCCTTTGCTTCGAGATATGTTTTAGGGTTGCGGAGCTTTCGCTCGACTGAGAATCGGTGTTTGTGATTCATGTGTTGATAAATAACACGCTTGTGTTCAAGGAGCGTGCTTGAAATCCATCGGGAGTTCTTCTAGTTCGATCGAGTGTCAGGAACACCGTCAATGGTCTAGGATAGGTGGCACGGAAAACGCAACAAGTCGTCATTTGTGATGTCATCCAAACGATGACAGAATATTTCTCTTGCGCGTATGAATGACGACTTGTTCATTTGCGGGAACATGATGACGGTTTTTCCAGAGCGCGAAACTGTCGGAAAATCTCGACAACCAGTGACGTTCGATTGGAGACGTCGAATCTCTGGTAGAGTCGATTAAGGTAAGTGCGAATCGTCGGCAGAGAGATGCCAAGCTCTTGTGCAATTTGCTTGTCACACGCTCCGTCAATCAGAAGACCCAGGACTTCAGCTTGCCGCCCCGAGATGGATAAATAGTCGAGCAAACGGGTCCACTCAGGCTCAGAGAACAACTGAGACGAAGTGGTGCGAGATGGGCTGCTATCTGATTGGTGTTCCGGCATGGTTTGCAATGCGCTAAGTGAGTCAGGATTTGACAATTGCAGCAGGGCGAAACAGGCAGAATAGGTGGCATTTCCATTGCGTCGTGGAGTTGCCATGTAGTGTCTTTTCGTGCAGGAATTTGTGTTGCTTGATGGGGTAATGCCCGTCCAGGTACCTAGCCCGACACAGCAGGCGAACAAATTCTTGTCGTTCGCATGTAGAATTCGAATCTGGTAAACTGTTGGATCAGTGATTGAAGCGGTTCCTGCTAATCTGGGGTACCGTTTCGAGACTTTGTTGGTGTTGATACGCTGGCTGCCACCAGCCGCCTGTCATCGCGTGCGGATGTTCTCCATGCCAGACAGTGATGCCGAAAAGAGCTGGATCAAAGCGCTGAAACGAGGCGACGAAGAAGCCGCACAGCAGCTCTTCGAGGTCTACTTCCAGCGGTTGGTGGGGCTGGCACGCAAGAAGTTGCAGGCTCTGCCGCAACGAGCCGCCGACCCTTCGGGTGTTGCCCAAAGCGCCTTGAATAGCTTCTTTCAAGGTGTTCGACGCAACGCCTTTCCTAAGCTCAACGACCAGGATGACCTTTGGTGTCTCTTGATGGTCATCACTGCCCGAAAAGCTGCCCACAACGTTCGAGACGAGCGGCGCGTAAAACGAGGGGGTGGCCAAGTTCGAGGGGAATCAGCCCTCAATGCTTGCCATGCGAATGACTTCAACGGTCTTGCACACGTGATCGACAACGCCGGACAGACGCCAGAGATGGCAGCTATCCTCAGCGAAGAACTAAGCCTTCGCTTTGAAGAACTGGGCGACGCCACGCTTAGGGAAATTGCCCTGCTCAAATTGCAAAATTATACGAGTGCAGAAATAGCCGAGCGACTTGGCGTAGTTCAAAGGACCGTGGAACGTAAACTTCAGGTTATCCGCACGATTTGGGAAAGTGCGGCATGAGTAACAACGCAGAACTGACTCCGAAACAGGCTCGCAGAATTGACCAGATTTGCGACCGTTTCGAAATGAACCTGAAATCGGGCTCCGGCGAGAAGGCCGAGGCCTATCTCAATGGTGTCGAAGAAAATCTACAAAGGCCGTTACTGCAAGAATTGCTCTGCCTCGAAGTGGCTTACCTTCGTGTTCAGGGAGAAACTGTCGAAGCTGCCGCCTATCGTGATAGGTTTCCGAATCATCTCGATTTAATTGAACTCGCTATCAACACGGCAGGTGTGAAGACTTATGTTCGTGTGGATTTGCCGACCGATTGCTCTACACCGAAAGATCTGCCGTACGAGTTTGGCGACTATCTCTTGCTAGATGAAATCGCACGCGGCGGTATGGGAGTGATTTATAGAGCAAGGCAACGAACACTGAATCGGATCGTGGCGATTAAGATGATCCGAGCAGGTGAATTCGCTGGTAAGCAGGAGGTGCAACGGTTCTACAACGAAGCTGAAGCAGCCGCCAATCTAGATCACCCAAACATTGTGTCAATGTACGAAGTAGGGCAGCAGGCTGGCCAGCATTATCTTTCCATGGCCTACGTTGAGGGGCAGAGTTTGGCCGATGTACAGCGTGACGGCGTACTTGCCCCAAGTATCGCCGCCGAGTATGTGAAGACGGCAGCCGAAGCGATCCATTACGCACATGAACAGGGAGTGTTGCATCGTGATATCAAGCCAGGCAACGTACTCCTCGACAGTTCAGGCCAGATACGCATCACAGATTTCGGCTTGGCGAAACGCCTCGGAAGTGACTCAGATCTGACTCGCGATTCTCAGGTGTTGGGGACGCCCGAATACATGCCGCCGGAGCAGGCGCGAGGCGAGAACGATCAGCTTGGGCCATCAGCCGACATCTATGCGTTAGGGGCGTTGCTCTACGCTCTCTTGACTGGCCGCCCGCCCTTTCGAGCTGAGAACTGGATGACCACTCTGCAGCAGGTTACTGAGAAGGAACCCGTCACTCCACGACGTCTCAATCCAGATCTTGATCGGGATCTAGAGACGATTTGTCTCAAGTGTCTGGAGAAAGATCCGGACCAGCGTTACGAATCCGCATCACATCTGGCGGACGAATTAGGCCGATTCTTAAGCGGACAGCCGATCCTCGTCCGGCCCGTTTCTCGTGCAGTACGTGTTTGGAAATGGAGTAAACGCAATCCTCTGTTGGCAAAGCTCTTCGCGCTGATCATGATTCTGACGATGGCAAGCCTAGTGAGCACGGGTTGGGCCTTGCGAACGATGGACACCAGTCGGCTTTCCAGAAAAACCGAGCGTCGTGCTAGCGTTGAAAATAGATCATTTCTATTACCTGCAATCTCCGAAAAGGACGCAACCGAAGGAGCTGAAGCCATGGAGGCTTCTTCGTATCTACAGGTAGTGCATCCGGCGTTGCGGAATTGCAAGCTCGTGTTTGCTGCAAGCACAGAAGCCTCCGTCAATCTCGAAAGCGTCAGGCAGTCTGCCGATGAACTCACGGACGCATTTTGCGGAGATACGCGAATCGGATTCAATCGAGGGCGCCATGGCAGCATTGTGGCACCTATCAAGAACGATTGGGTTAGCTGGGCCGCACCTTTGACAATCCATTGGTCCGACAACAAACGAGATTCCTTTCTTGGACCGAAAGACCTTTCGTTGCTCTTACGGGTCGCGATCAGTAAAGGGGGAGAAATACAACTCGGAACAGAAGGTCCCAGGACACGAGAGCATCTCTTGGTGCTTGCCCAACTCGGTGGCGTTAGTAATACGGAAGATTTTGACTTACAGGCGCTGGCGAACAGCATCTATAAGACGCCGCATAACGCGATTATCGATACGGACGAAAAGCAGACTCTTTTTGCTTTGTGGTTTGCGAATTTATATCAAAGCATGGCCAAGAGTAGAATCGCTAGACAAGGGCCCAAAAATGGAGCCGAACTTTATGTGTGTCCGGTGCGTCTGCTAAACTTTTTTGATGGACAACCGATCACAGTAGTTCATGGACACTTGCATCATGTGCAATTCGACTACGAATGGTATCCAGAGATCCGACGACCGATTGACGAACGAATGAACGCACTGTGGTCGCCAATCGCGAACCGGCCTGACCAAGATGCTCGCCTTACAATTCGTTGCAATTTGGCATACTCGGGAGATACTACGTCTGCGCTTCATATGCTGGCTTCCAGCGACAACCATAACGCTACGCAATTTAGGGCGACGGGAATGGCAGTCGGAGAGCAACCAGATGTTCTTCAAGTTGGCGAATGGACAACAATCGAATTGGATCGAGGTAGGGGGATTTGCTCAGGCGGCAATCGTGACAGTAGCGGTTCAGAGGCTGTTTTGTACGACGTCGCACCTGCACAAATTGAACTATCTGCTGATTCGACTTGGTCGGTGGTGCAACCTTGGTTTCGACTGGCAACTTTTTCCAGTGTTTCCGTTGAAAAAACCGAGTATTCACCAAAAGGAGAGGCGAAAAGAGTGCTTCAGCCTCAAGTATGGGTGATTGAGCCAGAATGATCCAGGCAGTCGTTTGTTAAAGCTCGATTTTGAATATGCCCGCCCTGCGCGTTGCACCATCCCAAATATCTAGATCGTTCCAACCGTCTCGTAAAAATCGTGATAAGTTGGCAGTTTCGGAAACTCTTCTGCCGTTAATATTCATGATCACATCGTGTCCAACACGAAAATAGTACTTCTTCCGTTGTCCCTTAGAATTCTGCCGATAGAGCGGTCTTCTATTGAAATCGCGTACGACTCGCCAGCCTTCAACGATCCAACGCTCGCGATGGTTGACCTCGCGGTGATGCTTCACCCGAATTCCAATCTCTGGGACGCGGACGGGATGCTCAGCCCACGATGTGTTCGCTGTACCAGCCAGAACTGCAACAGTTAGTGCCGATAGGGCGATCTTCAACGTATTAGGTTTCATTTGTCACTCCGATTGGTTTAGGGGAACTCGATTCTAGCTATGCGAAAGCAACCTATCTTGATCATGCCCGTTCATTGTTCGAAACCGACAGGCAAGGCGGTGTATTTTTTGCGATTTTCGACACCGATGACGTCTGGCTAGCAGGCCGTGTTGGAAAGCGACTATAAATGGCAGTGGAAATTGCATCATCTATACTTTCTTGCGGATCGAGATTATTAAAGTGCACGAAATTGTCGAAACACTTCGACGACAAGTGATGTTCGATTGGAAACACCCAATCGTCGATAGATTCTTTGGAGGTGAGTGCGTATTGTCGGCACAGAGATCGCGAGCTTCTGAGCAATTTCTTTATCGCTCTCTCCGAGAAGAAGGAGTGTCAGAATCTCGGTTTGTCGTTCTGGTAGCGACAAATGCTCGATTAGGCTATTCCATTCTGGCTCGCTAAACAGACCGTCAAAAACTGGCTGAGGAGAGCTGTTGTTAGGACATTCTGATGACATGCTTCAGTTGTCGGATTGGATAAAACCATCATATTTAGGGCCGATTATCCTTCAATGATGCTATTACCGCAATTCATCACATCGATGTCATCAGTGCGATGACCTGTTCTCAGAAAGAGCGCGGGAGAGTCACACTGAACCGTCAAAAAGATTTAGCCTTGGCGTCCAAGGGCTTTCACGCAAAAGTAGATGTCGATCCTTCGGTAGGCGCTTCTCGGCTCGCTCTACCAGCCAAGGCAAGTGATGCTATGCCTCAATTGTGACTCTTGCTTGTTTCCGCCCGAGGCTCAATGCATTGTTTCATGCGGGGCAACGGATTTCGCCAAATCCTTGAACGCTTCATTGGGCTTGCCATAGGAGTGCGCCTTCCCACTTCCGATTGCGGACATCAAAACGTCATTCAGCCTGAACCCGAGTTCGTGAAGTGAAAGCTCCTCCATTTCGAGCCACACCTTCCCACACTTGACGAGTTCAGTAATCGAGCCAGTCACTGTGCGATTCAATGCCTTCGCAAACTGGATCGTTCCACTGGACGGAGCGACAAATCGTTGATAGACGAAAGATTGTCCGTCATCTTCCATGAATTCGCGAATGGTGCTCAATGCACGCTCGATGAACGCGCTGTCGTTTGTGATGCCCCTGCCATATAGCACGCACGAATAGAGCGATTGCGTGTTGGTCAGGATGATGTATTGCGTGCGATCTGCGGTGAAGAGATGGCACGACCAGTCGGCGTACGGATTCTCATCGAGTGGCGCCTGATGAAGTGGCCCCGCCTTAATCTTCGAGTTGAGCTTCTGTGACAAACGGAGAATCATGGGAGCGTCCTGGTTTCATTTCGATCTGCGGGGATATACGGAATCAGCCCCTTCTCAAAGGCCATCTCCTGGATGTCTCGTGAGCATCTGCGGACGTCCATGAAGAAGCCATTGTTTTCGAGCGTCCACATCGCCACATTGTCCTCCATCCGGCTGGGAAGCGTCCAGCGGTGATCGAGTTGTTAGTGCATCAATGTTTCTGAAAAAGCCGTTATATGGTCGGTCGGTCGCCCGTTCGTAGGAAGAGACGGTCGTCTGGGGGCAATCTTTTCGATCAATTTGCTGCTCAGCGCACCGTAATAGATTGCCTAAACCACGTGCACGCAAGAATTGCAAAGGATTCCCCAAAGACCAGGCTGCCCCCCTGGATAAATAGCCCACAATCGGGGTACATTGGTAGCCTCCTCTGTAACTTGGTTGTTCTGATAATCTTGCGAAATTAGATGACGAAGCACGCACCCACGTTTGTAAGCCTATTTAGCGGATGCGGTGGACTTGATCTTGGTTTTGTTGACGCCGGATATCGGTGCGTGACTGCGGTTGACCTGAACGAAGACGCCGTTGCCGTTCATCGCGAGAATATTTCCGCGCCAGTCGTCATCGCCGATTTGGGCAAAGGATATAAAGCGAAATCGGACTGGCAAGATATCGACGTCGTGTTGGCCGGTCCTCCCTGCCAAGGATTTTCGACCATCGGCAAGCGCAGGCTCGATGACCCTCGAAACGCCTTGATTCTCGCCGCTGCTAGGATAGCCGTGCAAATACGTCCGAAAGTAGTTCTCATGGAAAACGTGTCCGGTGTCCTCGCCGGAAAACATAGAGCCTTTTGGGAGAAGATGCTAGGCACTCTTAGAAGAGCGGGTTACAAGATTTGTCAACTTATATGCGAAGGCACACAGTTTGGCGTCCCACAAATCAGGAAACGCGTTGTTGCGATTGCGTGGCGAACGAGTTATTCAGGCACGGTTACACTCCCCACATCGCCAGGCGGCACACTGAGGGATGCCCTTATTGGAATTAAAGATTCTCCGAATCATCGCCCCAATCGACTCATAGCCGGCTCTAGCCCTCGCATGATCGCCAATCACATTCTACCTGGCCAGAAACTATGCAATGTTCGACTCTCTGAGCGGTCCGTTCACACCTGGGACATTCCAGAGGTCTACGGACGTACCAACAAGCGTGAACGGCGAATTCTCGTGGCGCTTGCTCGCCGCCGCCGACAGAAGCGGTTGCGGAACTATGGTGATGCAGATCCTGTTACTGCTCAAGCATTGCGGTGGTTTGTGGGGCAGCCAGTTGCTTCCATTCTGCAACGTCTTATCGTGAAAGGGTATGTGCGAAGAGTAGGAAATGCGTATGATCTTTCGCATACGTTTAATGGCAAGTTTCGTCGCTTGGTATGGGATGAACCTGCTCCCACCGTTGATACAAAGTATGGCGATCCTTATTATTTCCTCCACCCAGAGGAACCACGGGCGTTCACTGTCCGAGAAGCAGCCAGAATACAGGGTTTTCCGGACTCTTTTGTCTTTACCGGTTCCGAACGAAATCACTTTCAAATGATTGGCAACGCCGTTCCGCCGCCGTTGGCAAGAATAGTTGGCAAATACATCCGTACTCACCTGCTGAACGACTGAAGACATTCGGGTATTTATGGCCACTAATGTTGCTGAACTTGCCGCCGCTTGGGATCAATCAGGACACCCAACTGTTGGCGGTGGGACATTCAACGAACTGCACAAACGTTTGTGCTCTCTCGAACACACACATTTCGCTCAATATCTTCCAACATTCGGCGCTGACTACCCCGACTTTCAGCGACGCCTTGAACTTTGGCTCGACTCGGCGGATGACGAGGATGACCAACGTCTGCTGCTTGAGTTTGCACCGGAAATCACGTTTTTCACAAGAGAAGACTTCGCAAAACTCTACCAAGCGGCGTTAGCCGGCCCAATCATCCGATGGGTAATTGGGCAACAGGGAGGAATGCTCTCCGATCCAGCCGCATTAGATTTCGCCTCAGAGGCAATCCAGAATACGACGTGGTACTGTCCGATGAGCGACAGTATGGCAATCGCCGATTTTCATCATTCAAACCATCTTGGAGGTATCAATCTTCGTCCAGACTGGCGCTCTCTCGTGCAATTTTCGGAGCGAGACCGAATTACCACCTTCATGAACAAGGAGTATGATCCGCCGCTAGAGCGAATTGTCGTTCTTGAAGACTTCATCGGCGCCGGTTGGCAGCTTGCTGAGAAACTACGCAAGGAAACAACACCTGGCGGTGACGTTCTTCACAACGTGGTCAGTTTTGCCGGCTCGCTCGCGCCTGTTTCGTTCCTGTTTGTGCCTCTGGTCATCTGCCCGGAAGGAGCAATGGAGCTGCGCCGACTGACCGCACTTTATCCCAACGTCAGTTGCGAGCCTGTTTTAGAGCTTGGCAAAGCTGAATTCATAAACCCGGATTCCACACCGGAGCCGGGCTCTATCTTTGAGAGAATTCTCGACTTGGTTGCTCGAACTTACGGCAAGGTTGACGGCGCCGGAGGTGATAACCCACTCTATGGTGCCTACGGATCGGGCAACACTGGGGCACGTGTCGTTATGTATTCCAATACGCCTGCCAATACTCTACCCATTGTTCAGCATCGTTCAGACACATGGACTCCGCTTTTCCCGCGATCTGCACGGATTCGATAATGGACTACGAAGTCAATCCATTCCAAGTATTGTATGTCACAGACAGCCCCGATCCTCGGGTCTTCGTTAGTCTATTCAGCGACTTTCCAATCAAGCACGCGCAAGCGTTATTTCAGCAAGGCAACGTAGTGGTGCGTGGCATGCAAGGTGCAGGAAAGAGCATGTTGCTCAACCTTCTCCGCCCACAGATCCGTCTGGCATATTACCAAGCAGAGGCGACCTTTCCTGTGCCGAGGGAGCTTTCCAAATTCGTTGGTGCGGGAATCAACCTGACTCGCAGCGGAATCCTTGACATCGGCCAACGTCCCCTCGGCGTTGGCGACGAATCGGAACTTTCGTTGTTTCCGCTCTACTTCGCCGATTTTCTTAACTACTTCGTCGTCCAGGACCTGCTTTCGACATTGGAGCTCATGACGGCTAATCCGGATGCTTTTGATAGCCTTGTAACGGAAAGTCGATTGGACGACTTTGCCGCGCGCCTTGCTGCTGACGATTGCTGGTTTGGGGCTCTATTAGGCTGCGATTCGTTTCGAGCACTAAAATCATCAATCGCGGAACGTCTCAGTGCCTACCGTGCCTTTCACCAATACAACGTATCTCACCTTTCCCAGGAAATCGAGGAATCAAAAACAGCCGTCGGTGAACCGATTTCGCGGGCCGAAGAACACCTAAAATCGTCTTCCGTGATTGACGATGGCACGGCGCTGTTCATTCGCATCGACCAGATCGAAAGACTCTTCTCTAGTGATGTTTTGCGACCTGAACTCGGACGGCGATATCGACGCATTCTAAATAAAGCCATCAGTCTGCGCGATTCCCGTGTCTCATATTGCATCGGTGTCAGAACCTACGCCTGGAACGACGATCTGACCATCTACGAAACGGAGGATCAGCTAGAGCATATTCGAGACTTTCGCTTCATTGACCTGGATGAGATCCTGCGCCGTCGCGAAAATACAAGGGACTGGGTTTTCCCTGCTTTCGCAGAGGACGTTTTCATGCGACGTTTGAAGCATGCGGCCTTTTCCGATATTCCCAAGAAGAAGGCCGTCAAGAAGGTGTTTGGCCCATCGATTTCGCCACAACAGATATCGGAACTAGCAAAGGATTATTGCGCACAGCGGACAGCCGACGACATGCTTGGACTTCACAATGGCTGGCCCACCAACTGGAGAAACTTCTTACGAGATCTTTTCGCTAAAGACCCCTTGGAGGCAAAGCTGGCAACCGCATGGGCTCAACAACGCGGCCAATCCGGCAAACGCGGCACGAGATTGAAACAGCCCCCGCCGTCGCCATCGCAGCCGTGGCTGAGTGCGTATTGGAAAAAGGATCGCGACCGCATGGCATTACGGCAAATCGAAGCGCGTCTTGCGCAGCGTTCACAATGGTTTGGTGAACCGTCGATTCTGGCGTTAAGTGCTGGCAATATCAGCGTGTTTTTGTCAATTTGCCACGAGATCTGGGACGTCCATCTTCGGGCTGAGAGAAGAAAACGTTCCCAAGACCGCACCAATGCTCTCGTCGATGGGATTCACCCTAATGTGCAAGCCGTCGGAATTCAAACGGCGAGCGCCTTCTGGCAGGACAAAATTGCCGAACAACCGAAGGGGCACGACCGAAAACAGTTTGTCGATGTTTTGGGGCGCGTCTTCCGAAAATGGTTACTGGACGACCAGACCCTTTCATACCCCGGGCACAATGGTTTTTCTTTGACCAATGAAGAATTAAAAGCCCATCCGCACATCGCACGCTTCTTACGTGATGCTGCGGACTTCGGTGACCTGTGCGACACAGGCCATATGACAAAAGAACGTGATCGCAAGCCAAGGACGAAGTGGTATCTAATGCCAATCTTGTCGGATTACTACCAGATTCGCGAAGCGCATACACGAGAACCCTATTACGCTTCGGTTGGAAACATTATCGCTTGGCTGAAAGAAGCCGAGATATACTTAGAAGGAGTCGATTACTCCGATGCCGATCCGAAGCTAAGTCGCCGTCCTGTTCAGTCGCAATCACTGCCGCTTTTTTCTGACGAATAACGGGAGCGAGAAACGCATGTACCGGCCATGGGGTAATTTGTCCTGGGTGCTGGAGCGTTGCCTGCCCAAGCAGTGGTCGCTGTTGGGTTGCTTGGGGACCGAGGTTCGCTCACTTGCGTGCTGGCAGGTACTGCACGACTCAGCCAAACTGCACGGGACCCGGCTAATGCGAGTGTCTGACGGCCCATCGCGTTACCGGAGCGCTGCACCGTTTGCCCAGGAGGCACGCAAGCGTCTAACGGAACGCAATTTAGAACTCATCGCCAAGGGAGGAAGCACCAATGATGTTGAAGACCATGAACTGCTGGAGCCACATGATCGCATCGTGACCTCCGTCGATGATTTTATGAATGCGGCCTCCAGTGACGTTGTTCTCGACATAACTTCACTGCCAAAGCGTTTTTTCTTCCCGGCGATCAAACGAATCTTACAGAATCCCGACGTTCGCAATCTGATCGTCACGTATACGATGCCTCAGTTGTATCCCCGCGACGTTCTGGCGCTGAATCACAACGGCTGGGCGCATCTGCCCCTTTTCTCGGGCGATACCTCAATCACGGCGAAGCTTTTGGTTGCGGGCGTGGGATTCGAGCCTCTTGGACTGCCCGAACAACTCGAACACGGTTCAGGTTTGCCTGTAAAACTGCTCTTGCCCTTTCCTGCGTCTCCGCTGAGCTTTCAGCGTAGTTGGGATTTGATCCGTAAGCTCAAGGCTCACCGCACCGAGGACATGATTGACGTGTATCGTGTTGAAGCACGCAATGTCAGCGATGCCTTTGACCGGCTTCTCATGCTCACCAACAATGGTGAGGAGCGAACTGAATTAGCCCCTTTTGGCCCAAAGCCGATCTCCGTGGCTATGTGTCTATTCTCTCTATTGACCAACACGCCTGTTTTCTATACTCAGCCGACAGCCTATCATCCCAGTTACTCTCTAGGGGTATCGGAAGTCGATGGCGTGCCCGAGATCTACGCCTACTGCATCAAGCTTGAGGGACGTCATTTGTACGCCCTCACTTGATGGCAACTGTCGCACGTAGAACAACGAAGATTCGGCTTTCGTACGGAGACGATCAAAGATTCTGATGATATGCAGCCGTGTTGATCCTTGAAAAAAGTGTATTGAATTCAGCGTGCTCCACACCACGCAAGGAGTGACGTAACGAAGGCAAGGCGTCTTGACGTCGCAACAATCACAAAGCAGCGTTACGCCGCCTTTCGCTCGAACGACTGAACTAAGCCACCAACGTACGATTTCACTTCAATCTGATCCATCGTTAGTGTCTCGACTTCATCGGGCTCCTCACGAATCGGCGGCAACCAGTCCCGTTCCATATGGCTTCGGCTGTGATTGTAATAGTCCACAAACTCGCTGACCAAGTAATCGAGATGCCGTTTCCCAAAGATGATGAACTTGTCCAAGCACTCCCAGCGTAGCGTGCCGATGATTCTTTCCGCTCTGCCGTTCAAATTGGGGCTCGCCTTGGGTAGCGAGTTTGCCCGCACGCCTCGCTCTCTTAGTTTAGCAACGAACTCTTTGGTGAATTTCGCATCCTTATCGTGCATAACAATCGACGGCTTTTCTTCACGGCTCGCCGTCTGATCGAGAAATAAATCTGCTTGCTCTTCCACCCAAGCGGAATTGGGATGTTCGGTCGATTCTGATGCAATCACTTCCCGTGTCGTCATGCAGAGCCAGACCAGGACATACATCTGCTTCATGCCCCGTTTCGTCACGGTTTGCACTGAAAAGAAATCGACCGCCCAAAGCGTCTTTGCGTGCCGTTCGACAAATTGTTCCCAATTGTCGGAACTGCGATCCGGCTTCGGTTCGATTCCTTCTTCTTTCAGGATGTTTCTCACGGTGGAGCGACTGATCTTCTTGATTCCCAGTTTGCGAAGCTCCCTCTTGTACAACTAGACCTCTTATGATGTTTCTCGTGCCGTACATCACTTGCCAGTGATTCGGTGCACTCGCTCGACCATGTCGTGCAATCACCTCGCGGGCAGCCTGCCAGAAATCACCAACTGCGGCCTCGGGGTTGAATGTGGGGGGGGCTTGACCATTGCTCCGCGACAGAGACTTCTTGTAAGCGATCTCCTGAGCCAGCAGGATTTCTTCCGGGGTTAGGTCAGGCATTGTTTTCACACCTTCCACTGCATGGTACTCATCGAGTCTAGAGAAAAATTCTGCGTGCCAGTTTTTCCGTATCGTCTGCGTGTGCGATGCCATGCAACAGCGTTTACAGCTGTGCTGCTCAGCAGGTGCAACCGACCGTCGCCAAGTGAATTCCACAAACCGGAGGCCAGAAGGCCTATGCAGCACTGCTGGGCCCTGCCATTGCAATTGGCTAACCTAACCATCCGTATTACAAATCTTGAGTCTGCATATTCGGGTGCTATACCATCGGCTCAATATGGAACACCTGCGTTGGAAAATCTCCAAGCATGTGATCATAATCAACCTGCGTCATCGGTATGACGCTCTCGATCATTTCCAAGGCACCGTTGCCGAGCGCCTGAGGGTACAATCGGCTGATCACTGTGAGCGGAACACGGATCGTGCCGCGATGGAATAAGTCGCGTTTCTTGATGGCATCCAAAAGAAATTGAGTGCGAGCGTCGGCATGCGCGGTGCGCATATTCTCCGTGTAGGAGATATAAACGCATCCCATCTCGCCAGTGGGAATCTGCCTTACCGCATCGCCCCAAAGGGAAATAAGGCTACGAGCCTTCTTTGTTCGCGCTGTCTCGGAGTCGTATCGCCATTTCAGTCCCCGAGCGCCTCGAATTTCCGATACGACTGGCGATTTGACCGGTTCGATTTCGCAGAGCAACCCATCCCAGTCGCTATCGACTTGGTTCCATTCGAAGACTTCCGCGAGAAATGCTGGCGAATATACGCGCGTTGTAGTACATCGGCGAAGGATCGGAAGACGGCGAAGCGTCATTGTTCCCCATGGCGTGTCTTCCCGCACATCGTCGTCCCACGAATCACAAAGCAATTCAACGTGCTTTGAAAAATCGTCGGCAGATACGGCTGCTGCTTCGGTCTTGAAATCAACCTCTATCAAGGGGTGATGACGCTCGAATAGCTCCGCAGCGGCTTCATACAGCCGCTCGACATGCCTAGCCTCTGTTTCAGCGTACTTGCTCAACCCTTCTCTGCGTTTGCATTCTACGACCATAGGGACGGCCAGGTCGTGTACACGAAAATCCGGCGTTTTCTCGTTGCTTGTAGGGAGCATCTCAATTGCCCGTCCCATTCGAAGGCAGGCAGCTCCGACGAGTAACTCATAGACCGTCGAGACGACGTCTCGTTCGGTCATGCTGGGCAGAGCGTTAAATTTTTTGGTGGCCTCAGAACCCAACTCTTTGATTAGAGGCAGTGCGGCCCCGAGACCAGCTACTTCACTCACAAGCATCGGTCCGTCAAAAAGATCGACGTCATGCCGACCTGCCAGCAAGTCTGTTGAGGTAAGCAGCATGTTCGCCAGACGGTGCGGGCGTCGCGGCGCCGAAGTCGACAGCAGTCGCTGTCGACCAACGAGATGCAGACGGCAGTTTGAATCCTCTACAGCATCGTACTTCTGTCGGTAGCGCAACAGCGATTGCTCCTTGAGCCAATCCGCATCTACCGCCGGCAATAATTGCTCAAGACCCGCGGCGACGACGTCCTCTAGTCGCACAGTTGACGGAACTTGCTGGATCTCTGAGTTCCAGTAGTCCTTTCCAAACTTGGGCCGCTGTGACTCCTCGAATTGCCGAAGCCATTCCTCGTCAAGCCCGTACTCAGACTTGAGGTGGTCCAGGCATCGACGCTGCTCAGCCCCGAGTGCAGCATCGATAGTGCTCAATTCCTGTTGCAGCCGATCAAGTTCGGCACGCAATTCGGGGTCCTTCGGAGATTTTTCCAACCGCTTCAAGGCGGCAGCAATCGCCCGAGCAAGCTTTGACGCCTGGTCGATCAGCTTGTCGGTGGAATTAGGTGGCTCAAGGGCGAAGGCACCACTCCTTAGGAAACAGCAGAGAAAAACTGCAATACAGTATACATGGGAAGCTAGACCAAGCAAGATGAGTTCGCGCCACCGATTCGGTCCTCTGCATATGAAGTTCAACCCGCAGGACGATGGGCAAGTTCGCTGCTACGCCGTCTTCCGTTCAAACGACTGTACTAACCCGCCTACGTACGACTTCACCTCAACCTGATCCATCCTGAGTGTCTCGACTTCGTCTGGCTCATCTCGAATCGGCGGCAGCCAGTCTCGCTGCATGTGACTGCGATGGTTGTTGTAATAATCGACGTACGAACCGACAAGGTAGTCGAGATGCCGCTTCCCAAAGATAATAAACTTGTCCAAGCACTCCCAGCGTAGCGTGCCGATGATTCTTTCCGCTCTGCCGTTCAAATTAGGACTTGCCTTGGGTAACGAGTTTGCCCGCACGCCCCGCTCTTTGAGCTTGGCAACGAATTCCTTGGTGAACTTCGTATCCTTGTCGTGCATGACAATCGACGGCTTTTCTTCACGGCTCGCCGTCTGATCGAGAAATAAATCCGTTTGCTCTTCCACCCAAGCGGAATTGGGATGTTCGGTCGATTCTGATGCGATCACTTCCCGTGTTGTCATGCAGAGCCACACCAACACGTACATCTGCTTCATACCGCGTTTTGTCACGGTTTGCACTGAAAAGAAATCGACCGCCCAAAGCGTTTTTGCATGCCGTTCGACAAATTGTTCCCAATTGTCAGAAGTGCGATCAGGCTTCGGTTCGATCCCTTCTTCTTTCAGGATGTTTCTCACGGTGGAGCGACTGATCTTCTTGATTCCTAATTTGCGAAGTTCGCCGACGATTCGAGTCAGACCGAAATTTGTCGTTTTCGCAATTTCGATCACAAGCTCGCGAATCTCTTTTGGCTTGCGTTGGCCACCTTTGGGATTTTTCGTCTTTTGTTTGCCATGCTTCTCATCTCGCACCCAGCGATAAAACGTGCTCGGGCTGACAATCGTGATTAGTTCCTCAATCGCTCGACCGATCACTTTGCCATATTTGAGCAACCGTTCTCGCTCTTCTCTACGCGTGTGGATTTGCCCGGGAATTCTCGCCCGTAGAACCTTATTCTCTTCTTTCAAGTATTCAACGTATTTCGCAAGTTCGTTGTTGGTTGCCGAAGCGATCAAAGCGAGCAGGGGGTGAAAAATGTTCGTCATCGTGGTATTGTCATAAGCTGTAATGTGGACTGGAATTGCAGTTTCGTTGTACCCCGCTATGTCCTCTTTGGGAACCGAAAAAACAGCCTGAAAATTTGGTCCAAAAAGTATGTGGTTTCAGAGCCGCAGAATTTGGTGTCTGAGAAGCCTTTGGAACGCACATGATCGGGCTTAGAAGGCAGCAGAAATGGCGAGAGCGTGCCCGTAGAGCGACACTAAGAAGAATATGGCTGAGCAGTCCTGTTACACACAAGAAACGCTCGGCGCTGGTACGCATTGAGGTACGATACCTATAGCACTATGAAGTACTATGTGTAAAATCTAGAAATCGTTGGCGTGATTGTGAGGCATGGCCTCTTGATGCAAGTTCTTGGAGCGTAACGACGTAAGC
>JANQQA010000179.1 GCA_028285205.1 Bythopirellula sp.
GCGGCCGTCGATCACGCGCTGCAGCTCGCCGCCGATGGGGCGGCTATTCTCGACATTGGTGGTGAGAGCACGCGGCCTTACTCCGAACCGGTCGAAGTCGAAGAAGAACTGCAACGCGTTGTGCCGGTCGTTGAAGCACTCGCCAAGCAAACGACCGTGCCGATCTCAATCGATACCAGCAAGGCAATCGTTGCCAAGGCGGCGATCTTAGCGGGTGCGGAAATCATCAACGACGTGACCGGCCTGACTGGCGATCCAAAAATGATCGAAGTCGCGGCAGGCCTTAACGCAGGAGTGTGCGCGATGCACATGCAGGGCACTCCGCAAACAATGCAAGACGAACCAAAATACGAGGACGTCGTCCGCGATATTCTCAACTATCTCAGGCAGCGGCGCGACGCGCTACTCGAAGCGGGCATAGTAGCGGAACGGATTTGCCTGGATCCGGGAATTGGATTCGGCAAGACGCATCAGCACAATCTGACACTGATGGCTCACTGCGAGGATTTCCATACTTTGGGATGTCCACTACTCGTCGGGCACTCCAGGAAAGGGTTTCTCGCCAAGTTACTGGGCGATAAGTCCGCCGATCGGACCGCAGCCACCGTCGGAAGCGCGCTAGCGCTCGCGGCGCAAGGCGTACAGGTGATTAGGGTGCACGATGTCCGTCCGGTCGGCGAAGCTTTGCTGGCGTTTGCCGCAACCGGCGGCATCGATGGAAAAGAGACCGTGCTAGCAACTTAGACGTGGGCGTCTGCACGCGTCCAGCGACATTGACCCCAGTCGGGGATTGAAGGATACTTGCAGGGTTGGGATCCGCACCGACGGCTTGTCACTAGCACCCTCTCTCCCTGTTCATTAGTAATGGCCTCCGCTGACACCAAGATTCACAATTCGACCGATTTAGATGTGTATTGCCAGCAAGTCGCGCTACGCGCGAAGGCGGCATCGCGCGAACTGGCTGCAATCTCTGGCGAGACCAAGATCGCCTGGCTGCAACGCGCCGCCCAACTGCTGCGTGATAGCATCGACAGCCTGCAGCAGGCGAACGAGGGCGACTTGGCAGCGGCACCAGACTACGGACTGACCGAAGCGCAGATCGATCGCCTGCGGCTCACGCCGGAGCGGATCGAGGGGATCGCCACGGCCCTTGAGGAAGTGGCCGTGCTGAAAGACCCAATTGGGCAGGTGATCGACTCGACCGTACGACCCAACGGGCTAACGATCAACAAGGTGCGTGTGCCACTGGGCGTGGTTTTTTTCATTTACGAATCGCGTCCTAACGTTACGGCCGACGCGGCCGCGATTTGTGTAAAGGGCGGCAATGCCGTGATCCTCCGTGGTGGCAAAGAAGCCATACATTCCAGCCAAGCGATTGTCGGCCTGTTGCACAAGGCAGCTGAAGAAGTGGGATTGCCCGTCGATGCAGTGCAGCTCGTGAACACCACCGACCGCGCCGCGGTCGGCCACTTCCTCGCATTTTCGGAATTGATTGATGTAGCGATTCCGCGTGGTGGCGAAGGCTTGATTCGACGCGTAACGGCTGAAGCGCAGATGCCGGTCATCAAACATTTTGACGGCAACTGCCATGTGTACGTCGACGCCGCTGCCGACCAGAAGATGGCGACTCAGATCGTCGTAAACTCGAAATCCCAACGACTCGGCGTGTGCAACGCTGCCGAATCACTGTTAGTACATGCCGACATCGCCAGTGAGTTCCTGCCGCTCGTGGCGCAGGCGCTGGAAGCAAAGGGAATTGAGCTCCGCGGAGATGAACGCGTATGTGAGCTCGTTGAAAGTGCGAAGCCGGCGAGCGAGGCCGACTTCGGTGCGGAGTACTTGGCGCCAATTATCTCAGTCTGCGTGGTGAGCTCGGTCGAAGATGCAATCGAGCACATCAATCGCTACGGCTCGGGACACACCGATACGATTGTGACCAACGACCTGGAAGCTTCCGAGAGATTTGCTGTGGGAGTAGATAGCTCGGCGGTAATGATCAACGCGAGCACGCGATTCAACGATGGTGGCGAATTCGGACTTGGTGCCGAAATCGGCATCAGCACCGACAAATTCCACGCTCGCGGCCCCTGCGGAATCGAGGAGCTGACCAGCTACAAGTACGTCGTCCACGGAAACGGACAAGTTAGAAGCTGATTGCGGCAGAGCTGAAAGCGGACTGCGGATAGCATACGGGGAAGCTCGTACGCCATTCCGCCGCTCGTAGTTTGCCTTCCGCATTCATAGCAACGGAGTGCAACATGGGTGGAGATGTCTTAAGTCAAGCGGAAGTCGAAAACCTTCTCAGCGCGATGGACGGCGAGGTCGACGAGGCCCCTGCCGGCGCCTCTGCGGCACCAACGCGTTCCCGCGAGAAGGTAACCGTCTACGACTTCAAACGCCCCGAACGTGTCGGCAAAGAGCAGATGCGCGCGTTGCAGACGATGCACGAGGGGTTCGGTCGCAACTTTGGTGCTGCGCTCTCGGCGTTACTGCGTACCATCGTCGAAGTGAAATTGACGAGCGTTGACCAGCTGACGTACAGCGAGTTTGTTTTCAGCCTCGAAAATCCCACTTGTTTCAACCTGATCAATGCAGAGCCGCTAGAAGGCCAACTGATTCTCGACATCAACCCTTCGATTTTGTTTCCCATTATTGATCGGCTCCTTGGTGGCAGCATGTCGGGCGCGGCGCCGGCGCGCAGGCCGCTGACGGAAATTGAGCTTCGCCTGGTGAAACGGATAACCGACCTGTTCCTCAACGAGATGCAGCACGCTTGGGAGAATGTGCTGCGATTGGAACTCGCCGTGGAACGTGTGGAAAGTAATCCGCAACTGGTGCAGATTATTCCGGCCAACGAAGTCGTAATCTTGGTGAGTTTTGAGCTCACCGTCGGCGAGACGCGCGGCATGGTCAATCTCTGTATCCCATTCAACTCGATCGAGCGGATCAGCCACAAGCTTTCTTCCAACAGCTGGGTGAGTTACAGCAAACGGCCACCAACTCCCGAGTCGATGCAACTGGTGACCGATCGAATTTCAAACGCGCCGTTGGAGGTGGTGGTCGAGCTGGCCGAAACCAAGATCACCACTGCCGACCTGATCGGACTGCGTATCGGTGACATCATCGCGAGTGAGAAGGATATCCGCGAACCACTGAAAGTCTCGGTCGAAGGAAAATCAAAGTTCGAGGCGCGAGCGGGGCAGTTTAAGGGCCGCAAGGCCATCGAAATCCTTCGAGTTACCGAAGATCAACATCTCGACGCAACCGCCGGTGCACCCCCAGTTCAACAGGGCAAGCAACAAGCAGAGTCTGCTTGAGAGACGCTGTTCAGAGCCTCCAGCAGGAATTCCACCCAAGTCGAATGCTAGGAATCGCGAACCCGGCGTTCCCCACCGGGGGGGCCGACGGCGGAGCAATAATGACTGTCACCCCCGCAGGAAGCAACATTTGATTGACTGGGTGGCTTTAGGTAGGCAAAATGAAGTTATCACTTTTCTAATCTGCAGATGACTTATTGACGATTGCTTTTTTGAATTCTTCCTTCATCGAGTTCTTGCAAGATCCGGATTATGAATCACGCAAGTTCGCACGATGACGCATGTTGATGACACTCGTTACTGGCGCATTCAGCCAAGTCGGGTGTCGTGCCTACGGAACGGCGGAAGCTGGCGGAATAAGAAGGGCATAACGAGGGCCGACGTAAGCTTGGGCATGTCGCCGCTGCTTGCTGATTCGGTCGTTCGTATGTTGTTGGGGCCCGCTAGGCTACTCCTACCACCTGACGGCTGGTCGGAGTGACGAGTTACGATGGCAAGGGTTGCGGCTGAGTTGTTCAGTTTCAGCGTGCCGTAGCGAGGAGATCAGTCATGGGGATTCACGTCACGTGTCCCAATGGGCACGAGTTCAAGGTCAAAGATAAGTACGCAGGCAAGAAGGGACTCTGTCCGTACTGCAAAGGTCAAGTCAAAGTGCTTGTCCCGGACAACTCGGAGGACGAAATCAAGAAAGCGGCTTTTCGCGTTGCCGCCGAAGAGCATGGAGCTGGCGCCGCTGCGGCCGCCGCAAGTTCCGTCTTTGATGACCACGACGCAGGGATTGAAGATCCCAGTGCTAGCTGTAGCCTGATGAACTCATCGGTCGTGCGACACAATATCCGCTGCCAGTGTGGCGAGAGTGTCCCCATGTGGTTCGCCAAGTGCCCCAAGTGCGGCCACTTCTTCGAGCATCGTTAGCGCTAACATGATCTGCCGCTGACCAAGTCTCCCGTTCCAGCTGGCGGCAAGGGGGGCAGCGCTTCTTCAAGAATGCCTCGTGCCCGAGGCCACGCGATCACTGCTTCGACGATCATCCAGAATTGCAAAAGCAGGGCGGTCACGCCGATTGACAGTAGCAGGTAGTTTCCCTTCGGCCACCAACCTGTCTCGGGATTGAAGATCTGCCAACTGAGCGCCCACAGTGGCATGACGATCATCACCAGCATGGGTACCAGTGCAAACCAAATCGGTTTGTTCCGGCGATACAGATAAAACACCGTGACCATCAGTGCCAGGCCTGCCAGCAGTTGGTTCGTCGCACCAAACAGTGGCCAAAGATAAAGTCCCCCGGTGCCGTGTGGGCGCAGCGTACCGTCGGCGAGGGCAGGGCCGCGCATCAGAGCGAGCATCAACGCCAAGGCCACGGCAAACGCAGTCGCAATGTACTTGTTCATCAGCGGTTTGATGCCAAAATCGGCGGCCAATTCTTGGACGACGTAACGTTGCAGTCGCGTCGCGGTATCGAGCGTTGTGGCCGCGAAGCAAGCGACCAGCACCGCAATGATTGCAATCGAGAGTTGTAGTGGAAGACCCAGCGCCGACAGGAAATTGGCCCCGCCTTCGACGAATGCTCCTACCTTCGCGCCGAGCCCAAACTCACTCCAGCTGCTCTCTGGGTTGTATCTAGCAATCCACGCAGCCTGTCCGGCGAGCTGCTCGCCAGCGTCATCGACGGCCGCGACGTAAGAACCATTCTCCTGACGAGTGAATTTGCCCATGCCGACGCCAGCGCAACAGGCAAGAATCACAATGACGGCAAGCGCCCCTTCCAGCAGCATTGCGCCGTACGCCACGTACTGGGCGTCTCGTTCGTTGGCGACTTGCTTGCTCGACGTGCCGGAACTGACCAGACAGTGGAACCCACTAACCGCGCCGCACGCGATCGTGATGAATAGAAACGGCCAAATCGGTGGGGCACCAATGGGGGCCTTCTCGGCGATGGCGGGGGCACTGCCCGTGAGATCTGCTTCTCCCGTCAAACCGGCCACAAACATCCCGCCCACCAGCAGCGACAACGCTACGATCAGTTGGTGGCTGTTGATATAGTCACGCGGCTGCAGCAGCACCCAGACTGGCAGGACGGATGCGAGGAAACAATACACGAACAGGATCGCCGTCCAAATTACGATTGGATTCCCCCAAAGCTCTGGCAATGTTACGGGATAGAGTGTGCCGAGATAGATCGCTCCGTAGAGAATCCCTAGTGCGATCAGCGAAGGCCCCAGCAAGCCGCCACCAAACCGAAACACCCAAAACCCGATCGCGACGGCCACAGGCATCGCAATCCAAACGCTGAGCACTGACTCGGGATAAAGTTTGAAGATGGAGGCGATCACCAGGCCGAAAATCGCCAGCACGACGGTGAGTGCAAAAAACAGCACCAACAGGAACAAAATCTTCGCCCGCGGCGCGATCATTCGCCCGGCAATTTCTCCGACCGTCTGACCTCGGTTGCGGAGGCTGACCACCAGAGCACCGAAGTCGTGCACGGCGCCGATGAAGATCGAGCCGAACACGACCCACAGCAGTGCCGGAAGCCAACCCCAGAACACGGCAATTGCCGGGCCGACGATCGGGCCCGTCCCAGCGATGCTGGTGAAATGATGGCCAAAGATCACCTGCTTGCGTGTGGGTACGTAATCGACGTCGTCCCGCAACTGCTGGCTTGGCACTTCTGCCGCTTCATCGAGTCCGAAGACTTTCGTACCTAGCCACCTGCCATAGGTGTGGTACGCGACGATGAACCCAAGGAACGAGCCAGCGGCGATCAACAGTGTGAGCATTGCGTGTATCTGAGACGGACCAAGTTGATGACGAGACAGTTCATCATATCAGCCAAAACAGGTCAGCCAAAGCCGGTGGTGTGCCAAACCGTTGGTTTACGCCGCTGAGTGAGACTTCTATAATTCCCAACTTGTTGATCAACAACCAAAAACGGCGGTGACGCCCGTTGCGAAAGGAACCATACCCGTGCCAGAACACGTTGTCATTGTAGGAAGCGGACCAGCCGGCTGGGCGGCAGCGATCTATACGTCGCGTGCCAACCTCAATCCTCTGGCCTTCGAAGGTGCCGTCACGGAAGACAACCGGCTGCAAGGCACACTGCCGCTGGGCCAACTCGCATTGACCACCGAGGTAGAAAACTACCCCGGTTTCCCCGCCGGGGACCTCAGCGAGTATTACCGCACGGCTCTGCCCAGCGAGCATCACTGGATGATCGACATGCATCAGAAGGAAGGCTGCTCCGGTCCCGAGTTGATGCACCTAATGCGCCAACAGGCCACGAACTTTGGCACCAAGGTCGTTACGGACGATATTGTTGAAGTCGATTTCGATGTGCACCCATTCAAACTCAAGTCGATGGGTGGCCAGGAAATCGAAGCGTTGAGCGTGATCATAGCTACCGGCGCCCGCGCGAATTATCTTGGTTTGCCGTCGGAGGAGAAGTACAAGAATGCGGGCGTCAGCGCTTGTGCCGTGTGCGACGGAGCACTGCCGCGATTCCGCAACAAACCACTGGTCGTGGTGGGCGGCGGCGATTCGGCTGTCGAGGAAGCTGACTACTTGTCGAAGTTTGCGAGCACGGTCTACCTGATCCATCGTCGCGACGAGCTGCGCGCTTCGAAGATCATGGCCCAACGCGCAATCGACAACCCCAAGATCGACATCCAGTGGAACTCGGTGGTCGACGAAATTCTCGGCAACGACACCGATGGCGTGACCGGGGTGCGACTGAAATCGACGGTCGACGAGAGCACACGTGAGGTGGAAGCAGGCGGCGCGTTCATGGCCATCGGCCACACCCCCAACACCAACTTTCTGGAAGGCAAGCTTGAGATGACCGACAAAAAGTATCTCAAGTGGACAGTCCCCTTCCGCACCAACACGAGCGTCGAAGGCGTATTCGCCGCGGGCGACGTCGCCGACGATTACTATCGCCAGGCCGTTACCGCTGCGGGCACCGGCTGCATGGCCGCCCTCGACGCGGAACGCTGGTTGGCGGCGAAGGGACTGTAGCGGAAATTTACCACGGAGCCACGGAGAGCACTGAGGAGGGCTGAATGTCGAATGAAGCACGAACGGTGAATACCATCGACTGTCGACACTACATGTGCATAGTTTCGCATTTCAGTGTGCACTGCCGCGTTCTCCGTGCTCTGAGTGGCTCCGTGGTAAACTTGCACGATAGCTCAGGGAGGACGACCAGATGAGCAAACTTTCGATTCGCGCTGCGCGGCAGCCAGATGCCATCGGGCAGCAGGCGACGCTGCAAGGCTGGGTCCGCACGCGTCGGGACTCCAAGGGCGGTTTCAGCTTTTTGGAACTCAACGATGGTAGCTGCCTCGCGAACATCCAAGTGATCGCCGATGCCGATTTGCCGAACTACGAGTCGGAGATCAAACATCTGTCAGCCGGTTGCAGCGTAACGATCATCGGCGAAATCAAGGAGTCGGGTGGCAAGGGACAGGCGACCGAAATGCAGGCCGCCGAGGTGATTGTTCACGGTTGGTCGGATCCGGAAGCGTATCCGCTACAGAAGAAACGCCACTCGATGGAAAAGCTCCGCGAATGGGCTCATTTGCGACCGCGTACCAACACGATCGGCGCGGTGATGCGGGTGCGGAATCAAATCTGCCGCTTGATTCATGACTTCTTCCAGGAGAACGAATTTCTCTATATTCAAACGCCAATCATCACCGCCAGCGATTGCGAAGGCGCCGGCGAGATGTTCCGCGTCACGACGATCGACCCTGGCAACGTGCCGACGAAACAGGACGGCTCGATTGACTTCGAGCAAGATTTTTTTGACCGCCCGTCGTATCTTACCGTGTCGGGGCAGTTGGAGGGCGAAATCTACGCGACAGCGCTCGGCAAGGTCTACACCTTTGGGCCGACCTTTCGCGCGGAGAACTCGCACACGTCGCGGCACCTCGCCGAATTCTGGATGATCGAGCCGGAGATGGCCTTCTACGAACTTGAAGACAACATGCGCTTGGCTGAGCAATTCCTGAAGCGTATCGTCAACGAGGTTCGCGAAAACTGCCAGGAAGACATCGAATTCTTCCAAAAACGCATTGATGACTCCGTCGAGGCGACGCTTGATTCGGTCGCGAGTCAGGAGTTTCAACGGCTCAGCTACACCGACGCAATCGCGCTGCTCGAGAACTCTGGTGAGAAGTTCGAGTATCCGATCAGCTGGGGCGCCGATCTGCAAGCCGAACACGAACGCTTCCTCACCGAGAAGCACTTCAAGTCACCGGTCATCCTGTACGACTACCCAGCGACGATCAAGCCGTTCTACATGCGAGTGAACGACGATCCCAAGACGGTGCGTGCGATGGACGTGCTCGTCCCGCGCGTGGGAGAGATCATCGGCGGCAGCCAGCGCGAGGACCGCCTCGACGTGCTCGAATCACGTATGGCCGACCAAGGCCTCGACGCCAAAGAGTATTGGTGGTACCTCGACCTGCGTCGTTTCGGCACCGTACCTCACTCGGGCTTCGGCTTGGGCCTGGAAAGGATGGTTCAATTCGTGACCGGTATGGCCAACATCCGCGATGTGATTCCTTTTCCCCGTACACCGGGCAATGCGGAATTCTAGCAGCTGCTCTACGGCAGCTCGCGAATCTTCAGTCCACGGAACTCAATTGGCGAACCTTCCGATTCCAGGCAGAGATAGCCCGTTTTGGGAGTGATCTCGGTCCCCCCAGAGACCTCTTCGCCGTTGACCCAGAGGCGGACTTCGCCGTTGATCGCGCGGACGTAATAGTGGTTCCACTCGCCGACGCCTTTGGTGAGATCCTTCGAAGGGAAGCTTCGCACCCCATCGGGTGAGATCGGCGGGAACGGCTTTAGTTTGGTCTCGCCGACGGGGAACACGTCGCCATGGCACGTGAACCAAGTGGCTTTTCGTTTGCCGTCGCTCTCATACTGCTCCTTGTAACCCAGATCGAGCACCTGGACCTCGACGCCATGCGGCAGGCCGGGACCCGTGAGTTTTTCGAGCGAAGCTGGGATGGTCCAGACGAAGATGCCCGAGTTGCCGGCGTGTTTGAGATGCCGCCACTGACAGACGAGTTCGAAGTTGGTGTATTGCTTCTTCGTTCGCATCACACCGACAGGCTGACCTGTGCAGTGGATAGTGCCGTCTTTCCAGGACCAGGTGTCCTCTTTGCAGTTCACATTGACGAAGTCGTCTTCGCCCAACGCAATCCAGCCCGGTGCGTCGCCCCTGATCATCGCCTGCTTGACGGTGGCGGTTTCTTCGGCTTGGACCACTGATATCGCGGCCGAGCAAGTTAGCAGGGCAGAGGCTAGCATCACAAGTTGCGCTGGGCGAGTTCGCATCGAATTCTCCGTCAGGTGTGAGTGAACTGTAGCCTGATTCTAGTCGCGTCACCGGAAGTTCCAAGCCGTCAGACCAGCCCTTCCAGTGCCTGACGCACTACTATCTCTGAGCGGGCTGCCAACGGTGGTAGAACGCCGGAATTCGCGGCAATTGACGCCTCTGCGGCACCCCGATAAACTACAAGGCTAATCCGATCCGAACGGCCCGGACGGGTGAGCACTAACTTGGCTGGCCGCAACGATTTACCAACGCTGGATGCGATCATTCACTGATCGTACTGGGCGGCATTGACGCCCATCTGCCGGCGTGCCCCAGAAGGAAAACTCATGTCTTCAGCTCTCGTGAAGCAGCTGGTCGAGTCCGGTGTGCATTTTGGTCACCGCTCGAGCCGCTGGAACCCCAAGATGCGGCCGTACATCTACGCGCGCCGCAATCAGATCCACATTATCGACGTCCGCGAGACGATCCGCGGATTACTGCGAGCCAAGAAATATCTGTCGAACGTCTCGCAGCACGGCAGCCTGGTGCTGTTCGTCGGCACAAAGCGGCAGGCTGGCGACGCACTTCAGAAAGCAGCCGAGCGGTGCGGCATGCCCTACGTGAACGATCGCTGGCTGGGCGGCACGTTGACAAATTTCCGAACCATTCGTAGCCGATTGAGTCGTTTGGAAGAGCTGGAGCGCATCCGCGACACGGATGAAATCAACACGTACTCGAAGAAAATGCAGTCTTCGCTCTCGCGTGAGTACCGCAAGATGTTTCGCAACCTCAACGGCATGCGAACAATGAATCGACTGCCCGAGTGCATGATCGTCGTCGATCCAAAGAAGGAGAAGAATGCTGTCAAAGAGGCCAAGAAGTTAGGGATCGCCACGGTCGCGCTGATTGATACCGATTGCGATCCCGACCAGGTTGATCTGCCGATTCCTGGCAACGACGACAGCATGCGTTCGATCGACCTGATCATCAATATCCTCGCCGACGCGGTTGCCGAAGGCAAAGCGCAAGCTGCGACTCAGCAACAGCAGAAATCGGAAGGTGCTGATAACACTGGCGCTGGGACCAACGGCTCAGGAGCCGGTAACGCCGCGACCAGTGGAGCCGCCGCCGCCGCAGAGTAGACGATTGCTTTAGGGAACATGGTGCTTTGGGAATCTTGGCCCACTGGCGCCGGCTCCCCCTAGCTACCACACAATATCAACCACTCACTACACCAGAGGAGTTCACCACCATGGCTGAGATTACAGCAGCAATGGTCAAGAAGCTACGCGACGATACGCAACTGCCGATGATGGAGTGCAAGAAAGCACTCAACGAAGCAAACGGCGATGTAGAAGCTGCGAAACAAGCCCTTCGCGAGGCAGGCAAAAAGTTCATGGGCAAACGCCAAGACCGCGAGACGGAAGAGGGCCGCATCGGCGTGTACTCGTCCGTGGCAGACGGCGTGGGCGCGATGATCGAATTGCAGTGCGAGTCGGCTCCGGTCGCCAGCAACGAAGAGTTCGTTCAACTGGCCAGCGATTTGGCCACTCAACTCGCTACGGGCCCTGGTGCGTCGACCGCCGAGGAGTTGTGGGCCCAACCGTCGCCCAGCAAGGATGGCATGACGTTGGAAGAGCAACGTGATGAAATCCAAAACAAGATTCGCGAAGTCTTTCGTCTGTCGCGCATGGAGCGGTTTGACGCTCCAGCCGGCGCGTTCGTGCACATGGCCAAGATTGGCGTGTTGCTGGAAGTCGAAGGCGGCAGCGACGAAATTGCCAAGGACATCAGCATGCACGTGGCGGCGATGAATCCGCAGGCTGCGACCAAGGAGGATCTCGATCCGGAATTGGTTGCCAAGGAGCGCGCTGTACTCACCGAGGCGGCACGCAAAGAAGGTAAGCCTGAGAACATCATCGAAAAGATGATCGAAGGCCGCATGCGGAACTTCTACGCCGAGAATGTGCTCGAAGAGCAGCCCTTCGTCCGCGACGAGAAGCAGACGGTCGGAGCGCTGGCCAAAGCGGGCGGCATGAAAGTCGTCCGCTTTATCCGCTGGCAACTGGGCGAAGCGGGCTCAGGCGAAGAGTCCGACGCGGCGGAAGCCGTCGCGAGTTAGATGTTGCAACCACCAGCCCTGGGCAGCGATGCCCAGGGCTTTTTTTTGACCTCCCGACTTTGAGAACACAGAGCTGACCTGACGCAATGTCAACGACTGATTCCACGACCACCGTTGGTCCTTACAATCGCATCGTCCTTAAGCTCTCTGGGGAGAGCTTCGCACCACCCGGTGAGCGCGGGATCAGCATGCAGGAGGTGGTGCACATTGCCACGCAGACCTATCGTGCTCAGCAGCAGGGAGTGCAGATTGCGATTGTCATCGGCGGCGGAAATATTTTGCGAGGCGCGCAGTTCACCGCAGGCAATTCCAGCATTCAGGAAGCGACAGCTCACTATATGGGCATGATCGCCACCGTTATCAACGGCCTGGCACTGCAGGATGCCCTGGAATCGTTGGGCTGCGAGACTCGCCTCACAAGCACCGTAAAGATGGACGGCGTGGCCGAACCTTACATCCGCCGACGCGCGAAGCGTCACCTCGAAAAGGGACGCATCGTGATTCTCGCCGGCGGTACTGGCGCACCATTCGTGACGACCGATACGGCTGCGGCGCAGAAAGCCCTGGAACTTGGTGCCGACATCCTGATGAAGGCCACCCGCGTCGATGGCGTATACAGCGATGATCCCGAGAAGAATCCCCACGCAGAACTCTACCGCGAGTTGTCGTTTCAGCAAGTTCGTGAGCAAGAGTTGCGCGTCATGGATTCGACCGCGATCGCGCACTGCATGGAGCACGATTTGCCGATCTTGGTGTTCAACTATCGCGAAGATGGTAATATCGAACGTGCCGTTCGCGGTGAGACCATTGGCACGTCGGTGACCAGTCGCGCGTGAAGATGGAATGACGAAATACCGAATGTCGAACGACGCACAGCTAGTCACTAGCGTTTCGTCTTCCGACATTTCGTCATTCGTAGATTCCCCTATTCCTAGCCCCCAGATCCTAGCCCCTAACTCCTAATCATGACTGCCGACGATATTCTCCTCGACGCTGAAGAACGCATGGAAAAGGCGATCGCCAAACTCAAGAACGATCTCACCGGCATTCGCACGGGACGAGCGAATCCTGGTTTGGTGGACTCGCTGCGCGTGGACGTATATGGATCACCGACGCCGATCAAGCAGATCGCCGCCGTCAGCGCTCCCGAACCGTCGCAATTGGTGATCCGGCCGTTCGACCCCTCCACGATCAAAGACATCGAGAAGGGCATCATCGGCAGCGACCTTGGGCTCGCTCCGCAAAACGACGGCAAGGTGATTCGCCTGAATATCCCGGCACTGTCCGGCGAAGTGCGACGTTCGATGGTCGCTCGCACCAAGGAACTGGCCGAGGAGCAGAAGGTCGCTATCCGCAATGTCCGCCGCGACGGCAACAAACATGCAGATCAGGCCGAAAAGGACAAGGAAATGACCGAGGACGACCGCGACTCGCTCAAAAAGGAAATCCAAGACCTCACCAAGAAGTACGAAGGCCAGGCGACAGAACTCGCGAAGGCCAAAGAAGCGGAGGTGATGGGGGATTAGTATTGAGGCTGCGTACGTGGTATCTTACTCCCAAGATCGATAAAAAGTACTATACGATAATCGACGCACGATGCATCAGGCGCTAACCGGCGCCGGATTCTTCGCCAACTCCCGGTGTCTGGTTTCCTGCAAGCTACCAGAAGCTTTGAAGGAGAGTGTAGTATGAGTTTCGTTGGCCACGGTCGTCCCCGCCGAGTCTGGGTGCTTGGTGTTCTCCTCGCATTGCTTTGCAGTTTGAGCCCTGATCGGTGTTCGGCAAATTGGGCCTTGTTCAGAATCAATCTTGACGGATCGGGGCTAGAGCAAATCACCAAGCCCGTCGACACGTTTTGCGGATCCCCGGATTGGTCACCCGATGGGGAGTGGATAGCCTACGACACCTGGCCCACGAAAGATCACTACGTCGAGTCGAAAGTCTGCCTCGTTCGGTCTACCGGTGGAGATTCAACCGTCCTTGGACGGGGAGCCATGCCGAGTTGGTCGCCAGACGGGACACAGATTGTCTGCCACACTTATGACAGCCCCTCAACAATCGTTGTCATGAACGCAGATGGTAGCGGGCGCGAGACCGTGCTCAATCATTGGGGGAGCCCACGTTGGTCGCCGAAGTTTGATCGCATCGCATCGCTTGGTTCGAGCCTACGTGCGATTCACTTGTTGGATCTGCGTTCCGGCGCCGAAAGTGTCATCTTCTCGGGCGGTCCACATGCGAATTTGGGCTTCAGCATTTCACCCAGCGGCTTGCACTTCTGCTTTGGAGCCACCGAAGGTGGTGTGGCAATCGCCAGCTTAGATGAGGAATCACAGGAGCAGGAGGTGCAGTGGCTGGTGCATCACGGCTATACGAGCACGACTTCGTGGTCGCCTGACGGTAAGAAAGTGATCTACCAATGGGCTAAGTCGAGTAGAGACACGGCTCAGCTGTACGTCAAGGATTTGACTTCCGACGAGCCGCCCCAGCGGCTGCCGTGGCAGGACCCCAAACGAAGCTACGCGAGTGCAGATTGGTCACCCGACGGACAATCCCTAGTCTTTTGTGGCCTCATTGAGCCGGTGGAACCATGACGCCTGACTCAGATGGCCAGTCCGGTTGGACACGGTGGTTGAGATTTCGACTCCGGTCTTTGCTGGTGCTGCTCACGGTTTTCAGCCTGATGATGGCAATTTGGACGGTCGTCGTCCGGCCTTATCGTGACCAGATGAACGCCATGGCGATCCTTAACAAGACGTTTGCCGGCGAGATGACGTTTGAAGACACTCGTGCGGTGGGCCCCGCGTGGCACGAGTGGCTGGTCACCAAGATGTTGGGAGAGCAGCATTACAGGGAGATCATCGCACTCGACTTGAGTGTGACGGGTGCAACAGCTGATCAGTTGCGGTCGTTGGGTGATCTAAGATTTCTAGAGCAGCTGTCACTGGACCGGACCAAGGCTGACGACGCGGTCGTGATTTCGTTGTTTCGACTCTCACAGCTGAAATCCCTCTCGTTGAGCTATACGCCAATTACCGACCGGGGATTGAAGGGACTGTCCAACCACCCACAGCTTGAAATCCTTTATTTGACCGGCACCGCGATTTCCGATGATAGCATCTCCTCATTGACTCAAATTAGCACATTGCGGCAGCTGTACGTGCGTTGGTCAGCGTTCAGCCAACAGGGAATCGAGTCACTCAAGGCGGCCAGCGCCGGGTGCGAAATCCACTCGCACTTATTGGTGACACGCGGGTGAAGAGCTGAAGTGCGATTGCTAGCACTGCTCAGCTTCTCTTGCTCAACTACCTGACGCGTGTCTATACTCCTCCGCTGATACCCGTATTCTGCGCGCATCCCGTCGCGCGTGGACCCAAATTCTGCACTCGGTTTATGGAGAAACCGCTATGTCTCGCACCGAGACGACTCGCAAGGATGTTGATTCGCAGACTGCCCGCGCTCGCTTTGCCTCTTGGGCGTGGAAACACCAAGTCGGCTGGATGGTAGCCGCCGCTGTCATCGCCGCGTTGCTATTCCAGTTCCGCCAAGTCGAAGGCGACCAGACCGCAAACGCACAGACAGCGCGCAGCGCCCCGCCTGCTGCGGCCGCCACGGACAATTCGCAACTCCCGCGGAAGGAACATCCTCAGCATGATGTGATGGCGCTGGTCAACGGCGCTGACATCAGCCGCGTCGACTTGATCAACGCGTGCGTGAAGCGATTTGGTGAAGATGTGCTGGAGAGCCTAGTCAACAAGCGGCTGATCCTCTCTCACTGCGAGAAACGCGGCATCACGGTTTCGCAGCAGGAGATCGTCGACGAAGTTGATCGGATGGCGAAACGCTTCAAGCTTGGTCGGGAACAGTGGTTTGAGATGCTGGAAAAAGAACGCGGTATCAGCCCAGAGGAATATGCTCGCGACATTGTGTGGCCGACACTTGCACTGCGAAAACTGGCCGCTGAACAAGTCCAGCCGACCCGCGAAGAACTCGACAAAGCCTACGAAAGTCAATACGGTGAAATGGTCGGCGCTCGGTTGATCGCGGTGAACAATGAGAACCTGGCGCGTGAACTTCACGCTCAGCTCGTTGCCAATCCAGACAGTTTTCCGCGTACCGCGATCGAGCATTCCATCGACGTCAACAGTGCCAGCGTTGGCGGACTGATTCAGCCGATCCGCCGCCATGTCGGCGATCCGGGCATCGAGCGTGAGGCCTTCCAGATGCAACCGGGGCAGATCTCTCCGATTATTCCAGTGGCTGGACAATTCGTGATCCTGAAGTGCGAGAACCGCATCCCCGCCCGTCAGATCGCTCGGGGCGAGATCGAAGCACAGCTCGTCGAAAAGATTAAGGACGAAAAGCTTCGTGGTGTTGCGAACAAATTGTTCACCCAACTCCAAGGCGCTGCCACGACGGTGAACGTCTACAACAATCCGCAGTTGCGTGAAACGATGCCCGGCGTCGTCGCGACCGTCAACGGCGATCGCATCACGATGAACGACCTTGGTAAGGAGTGCCTGATTCGTCACGGCGAAGAGGTTCTCGACATTGAAATTTCGCAACTGCTGCTTGAGCAAGCACTCAAACAGGCCAACCTTCAAGTCACCGAAGCCGATCTGCAAGCTGAGGTCAGCCACGCAGCCGTGCTGGCCGGTGTCGTCGACGAGCAAGGCAACGCCGATCTCGACAAGTGGTTCGCAGCCGTGACCGAAGAAGGTGGCGTGGATCAGAAGCAGTACCTCCGCGACTCGGTGTGGCCGTCGGCTGCACTCAAGAAACTGACCGCCAATAACGTGCAGGTGACCCAAGAGGATTTGCAGAAGGGCTTTGAGGCCAATTACGGCGAACGTATTCGTTGTCGCGCGATCGTATTGTCCACAATGCGTCGCGCCCAGGAAGTCTGGGACAAGGCACGCCGCAACCCGACGATTCAGTACTTCGGCGATTTGGCCGCCGAGTATTCGGTTGAACCGACCAGCAAGGCGCTCCGCGGCGAAGTCCCGCCGCTGCAGCGGCACGGTGGACAGCCGCAGTTGGAGCAGGCCGCCTTCGCCCTGCAGCCGGGGCAGCTCTCGGGTATTGTTCAGGTCGCTGACAAGTTCGTGATCCTGCTCGCTGAGGGCCGCACCGAGCGGATCGACATCGATCTCGCTCAGGTCCGCGAGATTTTGGAGCGTGACATTTACGAGAAAAAGCTCCGCATCGCCATGAGCGAGAAATTCGAGTCGATCCGTGAGCAGTCACGCATCGACAACTACCTCGCCGGCACGTCGCAGGCACCACCGGCGCGCGGCACAGTTCGCCAGGATGAGGCTGTGCGTCCGACTTCCACGCGGCGATAATCGCCCAGTGGAGGAGAATGCCGACAAAATCATCTCGTTCGCTGTCCAACGATTCTATGCATTGGGCAGCGAACTTGCAGTCGGTATAATTGGTCTGTGAGCACATGCTTCGCCAATCACCTCCCGAGCCTCCCATGTCGGCTGACCCCTCTGCAAATCCGGACCCCTTTCACGTCGAAGTCGCTCAGCGTGTGACCCGGCTGCCACCCTATTTGTTTGGCCGGATCAACAAAATGATCTATGACAAGCGGGTGGCCGGCGACGACGTCATCGAACTAGGGATGGGCAACCCCAGCGATCCGCCGCAGGACCTGGTGATCGAGAAGCTCAACGAAGCGGCACGCGACCCGCGCAACCACCGCTACAGCAAATCCAATGGCATTGCCAACTTGCGACGTGAGGTGGCGGCAAAGTACTTCAAGAAGTACGGAGTACGCGTTGATCCCGATGCAGAAGTAATCACCTGCCTGGGGTCGAAGGAAGGCTTCAGCCACATGTGCCTGGCCCTGATGGGGCCTGGCGACACGGCGATCGTGCCAGCTCCGTATTTTCCCGTGCACGTCTACGCGGTCGCGTTGGCCTCGGGCAACGTGATCTCTTTGCCGGTTTCCGACAGCGAAAAATTCCTCTCCGACGTGGCCTACACGTGCGAGACGCTGTACCCCAAACCGAAGCTGTTGATCGTCTGCTATCCGCACAACCCATCGAGCGCAGTCGTCGAGCAAGACTTCTACGACGAGGTCGTCAAGCTCGCCAAGAAGTACAATCTCATGGTGATCAGCGATTTCGCTTACGCGGACGTGGCCTTCGATGACTACCAGCCGCCGAGCTTTCTCGCCTCCCCCGGAGCTGCCGAGGTCGGCGTTGAGTTCACCACAATGAGCAAGGGCTACAACATGGCTGGGTGGCGCGTCGGTTTTTGCGCAGGCAATGCAAAGATGATTAGCGCGCTGGGAACCATCAAGGGTTATTACGACTACGGCATGTTCCAGGCGATTCAGATTGCCGCGATCATGGCGCTGCGACACACCGATGCCGCCGTCGAACAGCAGTCGAAGATCTATCAGGATCGTCGCGATGCACTGTGCGATGGGCTCGCCCGCATCGGTTGGCAGCCCAATGTCCCCAAGGCCGGCATGTTCGTATGGCAACCAATTCCGCAGCCGTGGCGTGACCGCATGAGCACGATGGACTTTGCCATGCTGCTGCTGGAAAAGGGCAATGTCGCGGTGAGTCCAGGATCGGGTTTTGGACCCGCCGGCGAGGGCTTTCTACGCATGTCCTTGGTCGAAAACGAAGAACGACTTCGCCAGGCAGTGCGTCAGATCAAGCGCTGTCTGACTGACGCCGAAGCGGAGTTCTCCAGCGGTGCCATCGCGTCCGCGTCGACTTGACGCAAGTGCTTCGGTGGCGGTTGACCGTCCAAAGTGCCAACGAAATCTGTCTCAGGGCCGATGGTTGACAGCGGTTCGACGGTCGAGCGTTCTCACCGACTGCACCTGCGGAAGCAGATTCTATTCTCGATTCCACGAGCGCAGGATCCCACCTCCGAGGTTGCCTATTTCCATTACGCGCCTCGGCGTTTCGCGTTGATTCGTCATAAAGTTGTGAGTAATCGGCGGTCAACATAGACTGGTGTTTGTCCATCTATCGGAGCAAGTGTGGAGGTAATGTGAGATGAACCAATGGCAAACTCTTGCTGCAGCCGCAATTCTTCTTTTCGCAGCGACATTTTCTGAACCATCTTTCGCGGACAGTTTTGGAAGTGGAGCAAATTCGTTCGATATCGACTTTGTCACCATTGGCGACGCCGGCAATGCGGAAGATTTGGGCGGCTTCCCAGTTCCCGCAGGCAAGGTCGAATACGAATACCGAATCGCCAAGTTCGAAGTGTCAGAGGGTATGATTGATGCGGCGAACGCCAACGGCGATTTAGGGATTACTCATTTCGGCCGCGGTCCGAGTAAGCCAGCGACGTCAATTAGTTGGTTCGAGGCAACGCGATTCGTGAATTGGCTCAATACCAGCACCGGAAGCCCACCTGCCTACAAATACGACGACAGTGGAACATTTCAAGGTTGGGCTCCGTCAGATCCGGGATACGATTCGAACAATCTTTATCGCAACAGCCTGGCTAAGTACTTTCTGCCGAGCACCGATGAGTGGTACAAGGCTGCCTACTACGACCCAATAGCGGAAGTTTACTACGACTTTCCCACCGGGAGCGATGAGACTCCTGTACCAGTATCAAGCGGCACGGCATCCGGCACGGCAGTGTTCCTTGGGTCTGAGCCCGCCGACATCACGCAAGCAGGTGGACCGAGTCCATACGGGACTGTCGGGCAGGGAGGCAACGCAATGGAATGGTTGGAAACCCATTTCAATCAGGCGGACCACCTGCCGCCAGCTTTGATGCGTGTGCGCGGTGGCTTCTTCCGTCAAGGCTCCGATTTTTTGCGAGCTACTTCTCAAGGCCGTTATAGGGCAAATCTCGACACCAACTCGATTAGTATTCGCGTTGCTAGTCGGATCCCTGAGCCAACTGCCGTAGCACTCGCTCTTATCGTTCTCACCGTATTGCTTGCACTTCGTCGAACGCGTTCAGTCGCAGCATGCAATACTGTGTAACGTAGGGACTTCAGGTACTCGCCTTCACGCAGATCTCGCAAGCGATGGTCTCACCGAGTATGAAATCTGCTACCTGCTAACTTCGGTCGGTGAATCCAACCGACGGCAGCTGCGCAGGCACGAATCTCTCCATGAATTCATAGAGGATTGGCCAAAACCCTAGAGTATTAGATCACACGAATCGGGGTGATACCCTCAGTCGCCGTCCGTCGGCTGCGGAATCAGTGCTTCGTACTGCTCGAGCGTGGCGTTGTCGAGGCACGCTTCGACGATCTCGCGTCCCTGCGGATTCAGGCCCTCCACCAAAAAGCCTTGCAATTGCTCGTGGAAGAACTCCGTGAGGAGTTTCGCACCCACATCGTAAGCGTCTTCGCCAACTTCTGGCTGATGCGAAACATCCATAAACCACGTGCCAATCGTTTGGCCTTCGACCATGATCGTCTCTTTGTGGTAACCCAACAGCGGACAACGCGAAGGCTTAAGATCAGACGGTCGGAATGGCGCGGCACCGCGGCGCGAGAGATACTCACGCGCGATCCACTGCGGCGCAAAACCCACTTGCCAACATCCAATGTGCTGGTTCGGGATCAACACAAACTGCGTCTTCGCGGTCTCCGTGATCTGGTCCAGCAAGATATTTGCTTGGTCGACTTTCCGTCCGGTGGCAAACGGCCAGAACGAACCGACACCCTCCGATTGCATACCGCCCTGATCGACGATCGAGGGGTTGCCATGACCACGCGGGGCGACCAATCGCCATAGCCAAGCCAGAGATGGCGGCAGCACTTGGAAGAGCCCGATGATTCCGTAGGTCGGTCGTTCCGCAGTGCAGGGTGGACAACGGACGCCGAAGCTGCGGATGTCGACCGAGACCGGCTCATCGACAACATTCGGGACGTAGTCGCGTGGCATCACCACTCGAGGGTTGGGGCAGGGTACGCCGGGTTCGTCCTCTTTGTGTTCCCAAATCAGTGCCGTGGCATTCGGATGAGCATCGATGTTTAGAAACAGCAACGGTCCAGGAGGCGAGACCGTGATCTCTTCCAACAGCGGGTCGATGCCATAGTGCGTGATGTGGTTGACGCGAATGAACCAGGCGTTTTCCGCATCGATCAGCGACAGCTTGGCGTTCGGCCCGTCGGCTTGTAGTGCGGGATGGCAGAGCGCCATGTCGTCGGTCACGGGGTACAGATCGCAGCCACGCGGTAAAATCAGTCTGCGGACGTCGCCGTTGACGGTGTTTTTGCCGAGCAACAAGGTGCCGTCTGCTTCGCGATGCATGTGCTCGAGCATCTCGCTCTTACCGCCGCCCGAAGCACCCTCGTGCATGATGACGGTGGAATTCTCGTAAGGAGTCACCACCTTGACGGTCGAGCAGTGCGCCGTCGTCCACGGATCGTCGTCGCGCTCGCCCAGCGTGAGCAGCATGCCGTACACGCCCTTCTTGGCCGAAGGACCAGGGTACAGATTGTAGGAAAACAACTCGTGCAGGTTGAATCCATCGGGTTCGAACCGTCGATTGTGCACAACCACCTGCTTGCCATCGAAGTGCGAGTGACGAAAAGGTGGAGCGACGTAGAGTACGGCTTCGTGGTGATAGTCGGCCCCAGCGGAGCGCACCTCCTCAAGAGGCACGATTCCTTGCAGCATCGCCAGTCCGAGGGCGAAGAAGCCTGCGTTGGCGGGAGCAATCGCCACTGCGTTAAGCGGTTCGTTGGGTAAACCGGAGCGAAAAAAGAAGCAGGCGATCGGCTGGTCGCGGAGCCAGTCCAGCGTTTCCTCACGCAAGTCGGCGAATTGCTTGCCAAATCGAGCTTCGTAGGTGGGCTTGTCGGTGGCGGATCCGTCGCCCACGACCATGCAATCCGGATCACGCCGACGCATGTAGGGCTCAAAGTAGTTAGCTGCCACGCCGTTTTTCGACTGATAGACTTCGGCTTCGCCGACGAATCCGACGCCGGGCACGTCGTAGCCGACGACGTACTTACCAGTAGGTTCGACCTCTCCCAACCCCAGCGAAGCGTCAGGCGTAGCCAGCTTCACCAAGTCATCCACGCTGTTGGCTAAATGCAGTCGGCCTTGTTCTTCGGCCGCTTCGAGCACAGACATCGCGCTGTTAGAAAGGGTAAGTTCCGGCAGTGCTTTTAGCGGCATTTTCTTTTCGCTCGCTCTCTCGATTTCGTTAGGAAAGTGTACGTAAGTGCTTGCTCGGCCTGGAGTTGCCGCCCAACCAGGCCACGTCAAGGTTCCGAGCCCAGCAGTCTACCACACCAGCATGCCCGGCGGGAGGCTCACCACAGGGGCAGATTGTGACGCAGTTTGGCCAGACGGTGGAAGTCGCGAAATCGAAGCAGCGCAACCGATGGCCCATCACAAGCCGCTAGCTGGCAAGGACTTGCGCTATCGGTTCGGGTAGATTCGAGCTTGCTCTGGCTGAGCTATTCGACCGTCACGCTTTTGGCCAGATTGCGCGGCTTGTCGACATCGCAGCCGCGGAACAGGGCGATGTGGTACGCCAACAGTTGCAGAGGTACGGATGCCACGATGGGCTGCAGAAAATCGGCTACCGCCGGCACGACGATGACGTCGTCGGCGACTTCGTTCACGCGACTGTCGGCCGAGTCGACGACGGCGATCACAGGCCCACCGCGGGCCTTGATCTCTTCGACATTGGCGAGCACTTTGTCGAACACGGCGCTTTGCGGCACGATAAAGACACTGGGCGTATGCTCGTCCACCAGGGCGATCGGACCGTGTTTCATTTCAGCGGCTGGATAGCCTTCGGCGTGGATGTAGCTGATTTCCTTGAGCTTGAGCGCGCCTTCCAACGCTGCGGGAAAGTTGAATTGGCGGCCGAGGTACAAGAAGTTGTTGCAGTCGGCGTACTTCTCAGCGAGTTGACGGACGCGATCGTGTGTTGCCAGTGCTGCTTCGACTTGCTCGGGCAGCTTTTCCAGATCCTTGATGATGCGGAGGCCGGCTTCGTAGCTGAGATGGTGCAAACGGCCGAAGTACAACGCCAGCAGCGACATCACGACGCACTGCGCTGTGAATGCCTTCGTCGAAGCAACGCCAATTTCCGGACCGGCGTGCAAATAGATTCCCCCATCGGCTTCGCGGGCAATTGTGCTACCGACGACGTTGCAGATCGACATCGTGGGATGCCCTTTGCGCTTCATCTCGCGTAGCGCCGCCAACGTGTCGATGGTCTCGCCACTCTGCGTAATCGCGAACAGCAGCGTTCCGGGCCCCAGCGGTGGGTTGCGGTAACGAAGTTCGCTGGCGTACTCCACGTCAACGGGAATGCGCGCGAGCGTTTCGATCATGTATTCGCCCACTAACGACGAATGCCAGCTCGTCCCGCAAGCGGTCAACACAAATCGTTTGACCGACTGCAGCTGTTGAGGCGTGAGATTCAGACCGCCAAACACGGCCGTCGCCGCGTCGCGATCAAGTCGCCCGCGAAGTGCATTACGCACGGTGTCGGGCTGCTCGTAAATTTCCTTGAGCATGTAGTGCTCAAATCCGCCCAGCTGGATGTCGGCCGCTTCGATGTCGAGCACCTTGACGTCGTGACGGACATCGCCCTCGTCGCGATGAATCACGCGGATCGTGTCCGCAGTGACGACCGCGACTTCGTGATCAGCCAGGTAGACGATCTTGTCGGTGTGACCCGCCAGTGGCGAGCCATCACTGGCGATGAAGTTCTCACCATCTCCCACGCCGATAACCAGTGGGCTGCCCAGTCGAGCGGCGATGATCACGTCGGGCCAATCTCGAAAGACGATGGCCAGTCCGTAGGTGCCTTGTAGCTGGGCTAAGGAGTTTTGGACCGCTTGAATCAGTGGTGCAAACGGATCGAGCGAAGTGCCAACATCGTCTGGGAGGTTCTCCAACTCGAGTGCGATCAGCTGTGCGATGACTTCGCTATCGGTTGCCGATCGAAACTCGCAGCCGCGATCAAGCAGACGTGCCTTGATGGTGCTGTAATTCTCCACCACTCCGTTGTGAACCAGCGCGACCACTTGACCGCCACCAAGGTGCGGATGGGCGTTTTCGTCGGTGGCCGGTCCGTGCGTGGCCCAGCGCGTATGTCCGACGCCAACGTTACCAGCAGCGGGGTTATCGTGAAGTAGCTTGGACAGGTCGTCGACCCGGCCAGCGGTTTTTTTTACGCTCAACTGCCCACCATCGCTGGTGACGACCCCCGAGCTATCGTAGCCCCGATACTCCAGTCGTCGCAAACCTTCCAGCAAGAAGTTAGCTGCCTCGTTCGACCCTACGTAACCGACGATTCCACACATCGAATTATTCAACCTCCGACCTTGATCGAAATGCTAGCACTGATGGCTTCCGAAAAGCGTGATACCGATAGGTTATCAATTTCTCGAAAGTCACGCCATCTTAACGTGACGCGCTCTTCGTCGCTGCTTGGGAGTGTTCAAATTGCCGTGGAGCGACTGCCTCGATTCGGTTATCACAGGGCGACCCCAACCACGCATGAAAGGACTCATCGCGTTGCCCCGTCAAAACCAGAAGTGCGTGCTCATCATCCCTGCGCGCCGACACTCCACGCGTCTGCCAGACAAGCTGCTGCTGCGTCAAACCGGCAAAACGGTACTGCAGCATACGTTCGAAGCCGCCTGCGAGGCGCGGATTCCGCGAGCGGCGTTGATCGCCACCGACGACAAAGACATCGCGCGCGAAGCACGCAGGTTTGGCGCACGCGCGATCATGACAAGCGCCGACTGCGCCAGCGGCACCGACCGGGTGGCCGAGGTCGTCCGTCAGCTGGATGACGCGAACATTGTGATCAACTTGCAGGGCGATGAGCCGGACATCGACCCGACGGCCATCGATCGGTTAGCTGAATCGCTGCTCACCGACCCGACGGCCGCGATGGCAACACTCGCGACGCCAATTCGTGATCGCATGTTGCTGGAAGACCCCGCCTGCGTGAAGGTAGTTTTTGACCAGCAGGGCAGGGCGATGTACTTCAGCCGAAGTGCGATTCCCCATGTGCGCGAGTGGGACGATGCGTTGCTCGACGCGGAGCCCGCACAGTTTTATCAGCACATCGGAGTCTACGCTTATCGTCGCGAACTGTTGTTGCGCCTCGCGCAGCTGCCGCCGGGAAAGTTCGAACAACTGGAGAAGCTGGAACAGCTCCGCGTTCTGGAAAACGAGGAGACGATTCTGGTGACGGAGATCGACGAACCCACTCGTGGCATCGACACGCCGGAAGACTATGCGGCATTCGTCCAGCGCCGGATGGCTGGCTAATCGTGCGCGACTTTCGCCAGCGAAATGAGATCCCGCTCGTCGTCGTACTCCAGCGCGACTAACTCGGGTCGCTCAGCATCAGCGTCGAGTTGCCAGAGATGGCGATGTTGATAGAACCGCAGTAGTTGTACATCGCGTTCCGGTCCCATCGAACGTGCCCAGATGATCGTCGCTCTGGCGATGTTCGCCTTGTTGTACACCCATTCTTCGTGACCGCTGTGATCGGGCGCGTATTTGACAAGCACCAGATGCTTGCCCTCCACGTTCTCCATCTGGCGTTCCAGCCGGGCTCGGTGGAATTGCCACTCGTCCGGCTGCCACGCGACATACTGAGCAAACAACGTCGGCAGCGCCATCACATGGAGGACGAGAATCGTCGGCACCGCATAACGCGCCCACTTAGGGCCTCGTCGCGACAGAACGGACAGATAACGTAATCCCTGCACTACCAGTAGGAATAGCAAGGGCACCGCTGGCGCGAGATAGTGCGGATACAGCCAACACACCGAAAGTTCCGCCGCCAATATTACTGCCAACACACCCCACGCAAATCGCAGGCGCCGCTGTGCGAGCAGCGGTCGCAAAGTCAGCAAGACCGGCAGCCACAGCACGCCACCAAGAAAGAAGCGTGCCACCCGATGCAAGTCTTCTGACTTGGTGAGCCACCAACCGACGAAATTCTGCTGGTTGATGTAATCTTCGATGCCCCAGCCGGTGTAATGGTCGCGCATCGCTTCGTGCTGGTACTCGGGGACTGGCTGGGGCGACTTCCACAAGAACAGCGGACTGTAGCCGTACTCTTGTTCGTGCACTTGATAGGGCATGCAGAACGGATCGCCAGTGACCATACAGTTGTAGGTTCCCAGCAGCGCAAATCCAAACCATAGCACGACCAGCACCGGAACAATGACATGCGCGGCAAGCGTCATCGGTTCGGGACTGCGACGGCTGAAAATCCAAACTAGCAGCGCGATGGCAACGCAAAGGCCGACCAAGAAACCCTCGAACGGTCGCGTGGCCGCAAGCAGTACCGCTCCGCAAGCCATCAACATCGACGTCGTCACGCGTGTCTGTTTCATCGAGTGTGCCAGTCCGCCGAACATCAGCGCACCGCCTGCCATCGGCAGACTTCCGCCCCAATAGCTGAGTGACCAGCGCACCGTGATCATCCCGTGTAGCGCAACCAGCAGCCCGCCGAGCAGTGCCCAACGGCTCGGTACCCAGCCTTGCAGCATCCAACACACAGCTGCCGCAGCCAGTGCCGATGCGAGCCAAGCGCCGACGATCGGATGGCCGCCGACGACCTGTCCGATCGCTAAGATTGCACCCTGGCCAGGTTGATACTTCGAGGCATACGACGGATTCTGGATGACGTGGAACGTTTCAAAATGTTGCCAAAACAGATTGGTGTCGTTGGTGACACTACCGTTGGCGAATGTGTCGGCGGCGAGCAAGTAGCTGAACTCGTCGTGGACTTTAGGCACGGGGACACGCACGGCGGTGAACGCCGCCCCAACAGCCAGCGCCACAAGTGCGCACAGCAGTATCGCCAAACGATGGTTCTTCGCGATCGCATCGATCCATCGCCAGACGCGAGTGGGGCGGAGATTGCTCATCCTTCCGGCTCCGCGTCGGGCTTCTGCGCGAACACGACGTATTGCGCTCCCAGCGGAAGCCGATGGACGAGCCGCTCCAGCGGACGGAGCCAACTCAAGCTGCGCGGAAACAAAAACCAGGCGTCGGTCCTGAGCACGTGGAAGCCGGCCAGGCGGAGCATCTGCCGGCAGGCGACCGGCGAGACGACAATCGCGTCGCGATCAAACGGAATCCGGCTCATCACGTACCGGGTGCCAGGGTTCCAAGGGTTGTTTTCCCACAGAGCGAACCAACCGCCGGGGCGCAGTGCGTCAAACACCGTCTGCAGCGCCGCTTGGCGTGCCGTGGGATCGATGTGATGGAAGACGCCGTTGCAGTAGGCTACGTCGAACGCTTCGGCAGTGATTTGATCGCTCTTGGCAACAAACTGAGTATCTGCGTCGCCTAGTTCATCGCGCGCGCGGTCGATCGCGGCGCGGGAGGGATCGAAGCCGCAGATAAACTTCGGTCGCAGCACTTCACGGATCAACGGAACTGCCAATCCTACGCCGCAACCAAAGTCCAGGACTCGTTTCACGCCGGCAGTGTCCGACAAGACCTTGGCCGTCCACTCGATGCGTTGACGGGCGAAGTACTCGGGGCTTTCTCCCGAGATGCTTAGGCCTTCGTTCAGCGCCTGCTCGTATTGCGCGGCATAGGCGTCGAAGGCTGCGGAATCGGCCGTGGCTGTGGTCATGGGCTCGCTGTCCGTCCGCCTATTTGTTTCTTGCCATCCGCAGGATGCTGACAAAGAAGCTGGAGAATATCGTCTGACAACCTAGCGCGATCAGCGTCACCCCAGGAATCACCCAGCGCATCGTCGTCGCGTAGTCGAGTGCTCCGAAGCTGACCGCCGACCATTGGCTCACCGCAGAAATCATCAGTCCCCCACCGGCAACGACTGCGATAACCCCGCCAAGCAAGCAGCGCTCCAGCGTCATCACACTGAGGTACCGACTGAGTTTTCTGTCGGGCGGAACCAGCCCTTCGGATATGGCAAATGTCTTGGCGAACACCGCGAACTGCAACAATTGCGATCCCAATAGCACCGCCAAACTCGCGGCCAGCAAGGTATGAGCATCGAGCGTCGCGCCGAACAGGCTGATTCCGGGCAACGCCAACGCGTAGCCCAGCAAGCCCATCAACATCAATCCCAGACCCGGCACGAGATACAGCCAGCGGGGACTGTACATCAGGAAGAACCGCAGCGTTCGCCAACCATCACGCACCGTACGCAGATGCGGAGCGTGCGTTTTGCGACCATCGGGATGCAGCGTGGTCGGTACTTCGGCGATGTCCACCTTGAACAGACTGCTCTTGATGATCATCTCGGTGGCGAATTCCATGCCTGGGCTGCGCAAATTCAGACGGTCGTACAGCGAGCGCGTAAACCCGCGTAGTCCGCAGTAGACGTCGTGGATTGGCGCGTCGAACATCTTTCGCACCATGAACGAGAACATGGGATTGCCCAACCAGCGATGCGATTTGGGCATCGCCCCCGGCAGCACGGTTCCGCCTCCGCTAGGAAGTCGGCAGCCTTGGGCCAACTCGTGACCCGCACGAAGCTTGCCGACGAATTTCGGGATCTCGAGAAAATCGTAACTGTCGTCGGCATCGCCCATGATGACGTACTGACCGCGCGAGGCTTCGATCCCGCCCCGCAACGCGTTGCCGTAGCCTTTCTCTTTGACGTGCACGACACGTGCCCCGAGTTCTTGGGCGATCTCGATCGAGCCATCGGTACTGCCGTTGTCCGCGACGACGATCTCGCCGTGAATGCCCTGCTCCTTCATCGCGCGGTGGGCCTTGTTGATGCAAATCGCGAGCGTGTCGGCTTCGTTCAGGCACGGCATTACGACCGAGAGTTCCAACTGACCCGCAGGCACTTGGGTTTCGGTCGGTGTCGGTTCGACGGTGACCAGGCACTGGCGAATCGCTTGCTCGGCCTGTCGCAGGCGGCTGAGCATTTCGTCGGGCGAGGTACTGGGAAACGCAGAGCTGGTAGCGGTGGATTGCTCGGGTAGGAGTTCGGAGTTCGTCATTTTGGGTTTGCCTGCTGAGTGAGAACGCATGCCGTTAGTGCGCGCAAGGCGTCGCGCAAACATACGTTGCAGCCAGAGTGTGTCAAAAACTGCCCAGCGATCGCGTTCAGCCCGATCGGGATAACTGATACAATCGTGTGCAAGATGACCTGCGTGCCCGAAAACTCGCTTCGTTTGCCGCTACTGATCACCGGTGTCGCCGGGGTCGCCGGTTACAACGCGCTGGCGTACTTTCAGCAGAAATACCCTGGTCAAGTGATCGGCATCCGCCAGGAAGACAACTGGCCGCTCACTCGCGCGGGCGTGGAAGCGTGCAACGCCGAGGACCGTGACACGCTGCTGCGATTGTTTGACCGCCATCAGTTTCGCAGTGTGTTGAATTGTGCCGGCAATTGCGCCCTGCGGGCGTGCGAATTGGACACGCGCTTGGCGTGGCGCACCAATGTCGAGGGGCTGCTGAACATCCTGTCGATCATCGCCGATCGCGACGTGCGATTGGTCCATATGTCGGTCGATCTGGTGTACGGCGGCCGCGATGACAACGATTTGGGCTGGATCGGCCACCGTGAGCACGACGCGGCCGACCCGGTGACGGTCTACGGTAAAACGATGGTGGCCGCCGAGCAACTGCTTGTGGATTGGATGCCCGAGGCGTGTACGCTTCGCATCTCGTTGCCGATGGGCATCAGCTTCAATGGTCACGCCGGCGCGATTGATTGGATTCAATCACGATTCCAGAAAGGTCGCCCCGCCACGCTCTACTTCGACGAAGTGCGCACGCCGACCTACACCGACTGCCTCAACCTGGTGTTCGAGCGCGTGCTGGCCAGTAGTCTTTCCGGTCTGTACCACGCGGGCGGACCGCGTCGGTTGTCACTGTACGAAATCGCCCAGATCGTCAATCGCGTCGGCGGTTACGATCCGTCACTGCTGATGGGCTGCCCGCGCCTCGACGCCGGCCCCATCCCACCCCGGGCCGGCAACGTCGCGCTGAACTCAGCGGCCCTCGCCGACGATCTCCGCACTCAGCCGTTCGATCCCTGGCCGCTCGACGAGGAGTTTGTGCCCACCAGTCGCGATTGGCACCATCAACGCAATGGGTTCACCGGCTCGCCCGAGTTGCTCGAGCGCGTCCTCTATCGCAACCCAAGACGACAAGCTATGTCAGAGGAAGCGAGCTGAGCTGGTGAGATATCGTCCGTGATAGAAAAGTGCCAACAAGCTTTGCAACGCCACGCGAAAATATGATCGAAAATACCTAGCTTCTCAGCCGCCATGCGGTGGGTGCAGCATGGTGTTTGCTGGACTATTCACATTCGACTAAACTAGGGAGGTTTGACGGTCTCGTTGGGTGACGGTTAGTAGGAATTGACCTTTTCCGTTGCCTGCTCTTGGACCGGCAATAGGTACTCACCACGGAGTCACAGAGAACACTGAGAACGTCGCCATGCCGTTTTGTTTCTATCCTACAGTTTCATCTCTCCATGCCCTCCGTGTCTCCGTGGTAAAACCTGACCAGCCAATGAAAATCTCCAAGGCAACCTGCCCATGATCCGAACGCGGATGATCTCCTATTTCGCTGGGTGTCTCACGGCCGCTCTCCTAGCCGCACCAGCCACCGCCCAGGTCCACGGCCCGGGTCCGTCGGATCCCAGCCTCTTCGACACGGTGATCAACCTGCCTGATGATCAACCATCGATCAGCGGCAGCATCGGCAATTGGAATGGCGATCCGACTCCAACGACTCAGCTTAACGTTGAAGAAGGCGGCGACGTAGGCCCCGACTTCAACGCCGACTCGGGCAGCGAGGTGAACATCAGCGGCGGTAGCGTTGGCAAGTTTTTTAACGCCGATCCTGGCAGCGAAGTGAACATCAGCGGCGGCAACGTGAGCAACGGATTCAACGCCGTCGGCAGCGTGGTAAGCATCAGTGGGGGCACCGTGGCTGACGACTTCGAGGCATTCTTGGACAGCGTGGTGACCATTACCGGCGGTAGCGTAGGTACGCACTTCGACGCCGAATTCGGCAGTGTCGTGAACATCAGCGGCGGCGCTATTGGCTCATCCTTTGCTGCGCAGTTCGGCAGCTGGGTGAGCATTAGCGGCGGTACGGTGGGCTCATCGTTCGGTGCCGGGCCCAATAGCTTGGTAAACATTAGTGGCGGCAGCATAGGTGACGGCTTCGAGGCCTACGCGGACAGCGAGGTCAACATCAGCGGAGGGCGCTTCGGGAGGGACTTCAACGCTCGCTCCAACAGCGAGGTGAACATCAGTGGCGGAAGCGTGGGTAGGCACTTCGAAGCCGTCTCAGGTAGCGATGTGGAACTGATTGGTGGGGAGTTCGAACTCAACGGTGTCCCCTATATTGATCCGGCGATCACGATGGCGTTCGGCGACGTCTTCACGGGCACTCTGGCCGATGGTTCGGCGTTCCTGTTCAGCCAGGACAACCTAAACGGTGTGAAGCTAACAACGGTGTCGCTACCGCCGCAGGATACGACGCTGAAAATCGTAACTACCGATATTTCGGGAAGCGCACCATCCGGCCTTCGTTCAGGCCAGACGCTAACGCTTCAGACTGGGGGAACCCTAGGCGATGATCTCGCCGTCGTAAACGCGACGTTGAACGTTGAGGGCGGCGTGGTCGGCAGCTGGATGGAAACCGCCGGCAGCCTTGTCAACATCAGTGGTGGAAGGATTGGAGATAATTTCGAGGCGGCCCACGGCAGCGAGATAAACATCAGCGGGGGCAGAGTGGGCGATTCTTTCAGTGCCAATTCCGGTAGTGAGGTGCGCATCAGTGGCGGCCGTGTGGGCACCTTTTTCAACGCCGAACCCGGTAGCGACGTGACCATAAGCGGCGGCACTGTGGGCCGAGCGTTTCGTGTGTCCGGTCGTGACGTGGAACTCGTTGGCGGGGATTTCGAACTCAACGGCGTTCCTTATACCGATTCGACGATCACGATGGGGTTCGGGTCCGGTGACGTATTTACCGGCACGCTTGCGGACGGCTCACCCTTTGTATTCAGCTCCCTGGTTGGAGACATACTCGGGGCCGTCCAGCTGACCGCGGCCCCGCTGCCACCGGCGGACGCCACCCCGCAGGTCGTGAGTACCGATATCTCGGGGAGCTCACCGTCTGGCCTTCGGTCAGGTCAGACGATGACTCTAAAGACCGGCGGAGTGCTGGGTGATGACTTTGCGGTCGTTGATGCCACGTTAAATGTCCAGGACGGCGTGGTCGGTAACTGGCTAGAGGGCGCAGGAGCTGTTGTGAACATCAGTGGTGGCAGTGTTGGACGCGGTTTCGTGGCTGACTCCGGCAGCTTAGTGAATATCAGCGGCGGTACTGTGGGCGAGGTTCTCAGAGTCCAATCCGGAAGCGAGGTTAATATTAGTGGCGGCAGTGTCGGCCGCGACTTCGTCATCTTTCCTAGCGGCGTGGTGAACATCAGCGGCGGCAGCGTCGGCGAGTCCTTCAGAACCGTCGCCAATGCAGTGGTGAACATTGCTGGAGGCACGGTGGGTTCGAACTTTGTCGTGAGAAGTCGCAGCGAGGTGAACATCAGTGGCGGTAGCGTGGCCGACAACTTCATAGCCGACTCTGAAAGCGTGGTGAACATCAGTGGTGGCAAAGTAGGCGCAGGGTTCACCGCTAGCTTCGATAGCGTGGTAAACATCACTGGCGGCAGTGTTGGCACCGAGTTCACTGCTGGCTTCGACAGCGTGATAAACATAAGCGGCGGCAGTGTAGGTGATCGCTTCCGTTCCAGAGGCGGCAGCGTTGTGACAATAAGCGGCGGCAGTGTGGGCCAAGACTTCAACCTTCACAACCGCACCGGGGAGCTCATTGGCGGCGAGTTTGAACTCAATGGAGCCGCCTATAACAGTCTGTCGATTACACTTAGTAGCGGTGACGTGTTCACCGGCACACTAGCCGACGGCTCGTCGTTCATCTTTAGCCCTTCTGCGTCTGACGCTCTCCTTGATATGAGACTGACCGCAGCTCCGCTGCCGCCAATAGACACCTCGCCGCAGGTTGTGACCACCGACGTTTCGGCGACTGCACCTTCGGGATTGCGTGCGGGCCAAGGACTTGAACTTGGAAACGGCGGGGTGCTTGCGGACAACTTCGCGATCGTCAAAGCGACGCTGAATGTCCAAGGCGGAGCGGTCGGTAGAGGCCTGGAAATCGCTGGCGGCGAGGTGACCATAAGCGGCGGAGAAATTGGGGACTTCTCGAACGCCATGTCTGGCAGCGTGGTTAACATAAGTGGCGGCTTCGTTGGCCGAGCATTCGACGCATTTCGAGGCAGTGTGGTGAACATCAGCGGAGGCGGCGTGGGCGACGTGTTCGTCGCCAGCTTTGGCAGTGTGGTGAATATAAGTGGCGGAAGTGTTGGTGGCGGTTTTGACGCCAACTTCGGCAGCGTGGTGAACATCAGCGGCGGTCGCGTCGGCGACTTCTTCGACGCTAAAGAAGGCAGCGAAGTGAATATCAGTGGCGGCCGCGTAGGCGATGAGTTCAAAGCCGACTTTGGCAGCGTCGTTAACCTCTTCGGTACCGAGTTTTTCCTCGACGACATCCCCCTTGACACACTGGTTCCAGATAACCCAATCACCATCGCTGAGCGCGGTGGCAAGACCCTCTCGGGCACACTTTCAGACGGCTCGGAGTTCAGTTTCGACCTTAATGAATCGTTCGTCTCTGGAGAAGATCTCTTTCGACTCACCTCACTGCTGACGGTGACACTGGTCACGCCAGGCAATTTTGACCTCGACAGTGACGTCGATGGCACCGATTTCTTGCAGTGGCAGCGGAACGCTAGAAACAAGACGCTCGCTGACTGGCAGGCAAAATACGGTAGTACTGACCACGGAGTCAATGGCGGCGATTTTTTGCAGTGGCAGAGAAACCCTGGGTTTGGCGACCTTGCCGATTGGCAAGCCAACTACGGCAACATGTCCGATGGTGCTGGCCTGGAAGCCACCAGTGTGCCGGAGCCGAGCACGGCGATGCTTGTGCTCGTGATGGTCCTTACCTGCACGGGCAGTTCGCGGCACAGGCACTCGAACCAATGGCCCAAAAATCGTTGCTGAATTGGTGGCTGCGATCGAGTAGATTTGGGTCTGGCACTCACGGTGTCGATCGTTCTTTGGCAAGCTGATACGCGACAATAAGATGCTTCCAGATGGCGGAACGGGGACTTTTCGGACATCGGGCACTGTGTGTCCGTGATTTCGAAAGGCCTAGGTTTTCTGGGCCGAAACGTGCTGTTGAAGAGAATTACGAGAGGAGTTTTCGGACACTTGGGACGCTCGGATTCCGAAAAGTCGACGTTTGTTTCGCCAGGTAGCGATGCGTAAGTTGATGCGAAGCAAGGAGTTGTGGGACGAGTCGCGAGCGAGCAGGGCCGACTTTTCGGACACGGACTGCGTTGCGAACGAGATGTTGCAAAAACCCCAAGCGGGGGGAGTCGATCGTCGGTGCGGTTGGACGGCGGAGGTGTTCGCACTCGTTGGCGGAATCGACTGGCTAGCTCGCTCGCGCCTGGGCGATGATTTCGGCGGCGCCCTGGTCGAGTAGTTGTTGAGCCACTTGATGACCGATCTGAGCGGCAGAGGACGAAACGCCTTGATCGCTCGCTCGCAGAACCTGCGTCCCGGCCAAGTTGGCGACCAACCCGTCAAGATACAACGTACCGTCCTCGACGCGGCCCCACGCACCCACCGGTGCCGAACAGCCGCCGTGCAGACGCGAGAGCATGGTCCGCTCTGCTTGCGTTGCCCGATGGGTGTCGTCGTGGTCGAGTTGGGCGAGCAGGTCGACGGTGGGTTGGTCGTCTGCTCGACATTCGATTCCCAGTGCGCCTTGGCCGACGGCGGGTAGCATTTGCGGTGGCTCGAGTAGCTCGGTGATCCGTGCTTCGAGCGCGAGACGTCGTAGCCCCGCGGCTGCCAAGACGATCGCGTCGTACTCTCCGTCGTCGAGCTTTCGCAACCGGGTGTCGACGTTGCCACGGATACCGACGAGCTGGAGATCAGGCCGCAAGTGTTTTAGCTGGGCCTGTCGTCGCAGGCTGCCGGTGCCAACTCGTGCCCCCGGTGGCAGGTGGTGCAACGAACTCGCCTGGGTAGATACCAGCGCGTCGGCGATCGCTTCGCGTTGCGGTACCGCTCCGAGCATGAGCCCATCAACCTGTTCGGTCGGTAAGTCCTTCAGGCTGTGGACCGCGACGTCGGCCTCGCCGGAAAGCACGGTTGCCTGGACTTCCTTGGTGAACACACCTTGGGAGCCGACCGCTGAGATCGGCCCCGACTGTTGCACGTCGCCGCGGGTCGTGACTTCGACCAGCTCGACGTCTGTCCCCAGCCGGCGGAGCTGACTGGCGACCCAGTTGGATTGCCACAGGGCGAGTTTGCTGCCGCGCGTGGCGATGCGGATGTGGGGAGCAGCCATGGGAACTACGATTTTTCCGCCGGCCGAGGCAAGGACGGAGAGGAGTCTCCGAGTGAGGAATCGCCGGGCGGTAACTGCTGGGCCGGTGCCACCACCCCGCAGCTGACGATGAACTGAAAGGCCTGATCAATCGTGATATTTAAGTCGACAGTTTCGCTTTTCTTCACCGTGACCGTAAAGCCGGTGAACGGCATCGGCGACGTAGGGATTAGCACCGACAGCACGGGTTCGTTCGCCGCGCTGCGAATGTCGAGCAAGCTCTCGCCAGTGACCATCGCGACGGTCCACACGCCCTTGCGTGGGTATTCGACCGCGACCACGCGTGTGTACTCGATTTCACGCTCGCTGAACATGAAGTCGGTCACCTGCTTCACCGAGGAGTACACATTGCGGATCACCGGCAGTCGGTTGATGATCCGCTCGAATTGCATCCAAAAGAACCGCCCTACCCCGGCCGCCAGGAACTTGCCGAGCAGATACAGCACCAGCAGGAAGACCGAGAAGAACAGCGGGATGACGACATACCATTGCAGGAACTTGCGATCGACGTACACCTGGTAGAATTCGTCGGCCGTCTTGAGTGGTGGGGCGAAACCGAGCACCTGCTGCAGCTCATCGTAGTGTTCGGTCCGAACGAAGCGACCGTCCTCGGCTTGGGTATAGCTGGTGGCTCGAATTACTACCCGCCCGTCCTTGATCTCGTCCTCCGGCGCGATCGCGTCTGCCGGCAGAATGTGACTGGAGTAGTGATTCACGAGTAGCCGACGCGCCCCGGCTTCCATCGGTGTGAGCAGGTACAGCGTGACGGTATTCCACACCCAGACGAAAATCACAATCGTGAGCAGCGGCGGGAGCAGAATGGCCAGACCGCGCAGCACTGCCCGGCGGAAGGGATCCAACGGCCCTGGTTTTTTCTGCTGGGTAATCTCAGAGATGTCC
>JANQQA010000225.1 GCA_028285205.1 Bythopirellula sp.
GGCGCAACGCTCGGCTTCCCTCGCACCGCGACCATCACCATTCTTGACGACGATGGTGGTCCGACCATCGGTACCGGCAACGGTCTGCTTGGCACGTACTACAACGATCGCGATCTGCTCGACTTTGAGTTTGAACGCACTGACCCAACGCTCAACTTCAACTGGGGCTCCGGATCACCCGACCCGAGCATCGGCAGCAACACCTTTTCCGTCGTGTGGACCGGTGAGATCGAAGCTCTCTACTCAGAGACTTACACCCTCGATGTAGCCGTAGACGACGGCATTCGGCTGTGGATAAACGACACGTTGGTGATCGACGAGTATCAAGATCAGAACACCACGCACACCGGACAGATCTTTCTGCAAGGCGGGTTGCGCAGCGATATTCGCATCGAGTACTACGAGAACCAAGGCAACGCTCAGATGCGATTGCGTTGGTCGAGCCCGAGCCAGGCATTCGAGGTGGTTCCGCAAACCCAACTTTATAGCGATCCACCATCGAACATAAACGGCACGTTCTTCGACCAGAACCTGATTACCAATCTCGAACGGCCCACCGCGATGGATTTTGCGCCCGACGGGCGAATCTTTTTCACCGAGCAACGCGGCATCGTCCAGGTCTACGAGAACGGCCAATTGCTTTCACAGCCGTTCATCGATCTGCGACCGCAAGTGAACAATGTTCAAGACCGCGGCCTGCTGGGAATTGCCGTGCATCCCAACTTCCCGGCCGACCCGTACGTCTATCTGCTGTACACCTACGAAGATCCTGACGAAGTCGCAGGCAACTCTGGCAACGCCGGCCCCGACGGGCGGGGTAATCGCGTCGGCCGACTGGAACGATTGACTGCCGATCCTGCCACCAACTTCAATACCGCGATTCCAGGAAGCGGGGAGATCATCCTGGGCACCAACAGTACCTGGGAGAACATCAGCTTCCCCAACCAGGACAGCACGAACAACATCAACCTGCCGCCCTCGTGTGGACCTGGCGGCACGCTGGAGGATTGTCTGCCTGCGGATAGTCGCTCGCATACCGTCGGGGCGGTTCGCTTTGGACCGGACGGGAATCTGTATGTGACCAATGGCGATGGCACGTCGTTCGGTCAAGTCGATCCCCGCACCGTGCGAGTCCAAGACCTCGACAGCCTGTCTGGCAAACTCTTGCGAATTGATCCCGACACGGGTGACGGGGTGCCCGAGAATCCATTTTTCGACGCGGATAACCCTGGGTCCAACCGATCCAAGGTGTACAACTACGGACTGCGCAATCCGTTCCGCTTCGCGATTCGCCCAGAAGATGGTGAGCCTTACATCGCTGACGTGGGTTGGAATACGTGGGAAGAGATCAACGCCGGCAGAGGTGCGAACTTCGGCTGGCCGTTTTATGAAGGTGGCGATGCCGGCCAGAATTTACAGACCGGCGGCTACAACAACCTGCCAGAAGCCCCGGCTTTTTACGCCAACAACAATGCCACGCCGCCTGTGTGGGCGCGCAGCCACGCCGACGGTGGCACCGCGATGATCGCTGGCGACTTCTACACCGGCGATCTCTATCCCGACGTGCTGCAGGGCGCGCTGTTCTTCACGGACTTTGGCGACGCGACGATTCGTGCCTTGGTGCTCAACGAGGACGGCAGTTTCAATCGACAGATCGTCGTCCGCGATAGCATTGGCGGAACGGTCGAAATGACGATGGGTCCCGATGGGCACATGTACTACGTCGACCTGTTTGGCGAAGAAATCGGCCGACTGGTGTTTTCGCCCAACTCGTCGAGCACGGGCCCTGGAGGCGGTGGTGGCGGGAGCGGCTCTGGATCGGCTGCCAACGGTGACTTCGATTCCGACGGCGACACCGACGGTGCGGATTTCCTGGCTTGGCAACGTGGTTACGGCATGATCGAAGCGGCGGCAGTTACCGACGGTGATGCCGACGGCAACGGAGCGGTCGACGCCGATGATCTCACGATTTGGACGACAAATTACCAAGCGACGGCAGCAGCAAGCTCACCGCTCGCCGCTGCGTCTGCGTTTTGGCAGAGCTTGGACGAAGCGGAAGAAGCTGACAGCGTGACCATTGACGAAATCGCCGTGGAAGAGCCACTGGCCGTGGCACTCGTCGAAGGCTTTGCACTGGCGAACCTCGCCGAGGAGAACGACAGCGATTCCGTATTCTCCGCCGACGGGGAAGATTCCGACCTCGTTTCGTGGGCCGAGGCGGATTTAGACGACCTGTTTGCCACCTAGAGCGTCTTTGGCACACAAGTCGCGAAGATGCTTCATTTTCGTCGTAAATCAGTGAACGGCGAATTATAATCGCGGTGGATACGCGCGTCGTCCACGTTACTCGTCCATCGCTGATTCGCAATCGAACCGTTAGGACCTTCTGTGTTGGGCAGCAAACACAAATCGCTTCGGGCTCGTCTGGCGGGCTCGCGCCGATTAGGCATTGAGCAACTCGAAGATCGGCGCATGCTGGCGGTGATCACCGTTACGTCGCCCTTCGACACGACGACTCCGGAGGGAGACGTCACCCTGCGTGAGGCTATCCTCGCTGCCAACACTGACGCCAGTGTCGATGGTTCCGCGGCGGGCAACGGGCCGGACAGAATCGTGTTCGACCCGTCACTCGACGGCGCCGTGATCCAAGTTTTCTCTGAGTTTGAAATCACCGAGTCGTTGATCATCGACGCTTCGGCGCTACCGCAAGGCATCACGCTCAACGCGCGGTCGGACAATCGTCTGCTCAATTACACGCATGCTTTCGGCAATCTCACGCTCAACCAAATTGCGCTTACTAATGCCAGAACGATGGGTAGCAACCCGTTGGGCGGAGGTTCGGACAACAGCGGTGCCGGCATTCGGTTTTTGTCCGTCGGGACACTGACGCTCCGCGACAGCACCGTCAAAGACAGCGGCACGACAGGTTTGCGTGCCGATGGCGGTGGCATCTACAGCGATGCCGGCTCGGTCGTCCTGATCGACAGCACGGTGAGCGGCAACTTCACCGAATCGGCTGGTGCGGAAGGCGGCGGCATCTTCACGCAGTCCGGTGCCGTCACCCTCACCAACAGCACGCTCAGCGGCAATCGCACCGAGGGCGCGAACGCCGAAGGCGGTGGTCTGTTTACCGGGTCTGGCGAAGTCACGCTCAACCATAGCACCGTCACGAACAACAGCACGATTGGGATGAACTCCGATGGTGGAGGCATCTTCGTATCCAATACTGCGACGAATCCCGCGTTCACCGTCCAAAACTCAATTATTGGAGGCAACTCCGTCGGTGCCGGCTCGATCATCCCCGACGTGTTGGCCGATCCCAACGTCGTGCCCAATATCGATTACAGTCTGATCGGCAACACCTTGGGCACGGGCATCAACCCAGTGACAGGCACGGGCAACGTGCTCGACGTGGATCCCATGCTTGACGTGCTCGCCGGCAACGGCGGACTCACCGAAACCAATGCTCCGCTGCCAGGTAGTCCGGTCATCAACAGCGGCGATCCAAGTTTTGTGCTCGCGAGCTTGCCCAACGATCAACGTGGCGTTGGCTACACACGCGAGTTCGCCGGTCGGATCGATATGGGTGCGCTGGAAGCTCAGACCTTAGCGCTAGTGGTCGATAATCTGGGCGACACGAGCGACGGTGACTATTCGACAGGCAATCTGACACTTCGAGAAGCGGTCGAAGTGGCTAACGCGAACCCCAATCCTGGTATCGTCGACGATACAATTCTCTTCAGCGTGTTGTTGAGCGGCGACACGATTCTCCTCGAGGAAGAGTTGCTTGTCACGGATTCGGTTACGATCAATGCTGCAACACTGCCGTTGGGACTGACGGTCGATGCTCAGCACACTTCGCGATTGTTCAACGTTCACGACGGCGAAGAAGCAACCATCACCGCCGACCTCAATCTCAACGGGCTGACGCTCACGCGTGGTCAAACCACCTTGCTCGATCTGCCGATCACGCTACCGGCTGGCGGCGGCGGGATTCGCTTCGTATCCACGGGTACGCTGACGCTTACCGACACGGTGCTTTCCGACAGTCGCACGGACGGCTCGTCACTCGATGGCGGCGCGATCATGACCGAAAGCGGAAACGTCACGCTCATTCGCAGTACACTCAGCGGTAGTCAAACTAGTGGGGCCGGCGCGCGCGGTGGCGCGATTGCCACCTACGAAGGCGTCGTCACACTCATCGATAGCACACTCAGCGGCAGCACTACTTCGGGAATGTTCGCCGAGGGCGGTGGCATCTATACGTTCTCCGGTGACATCAACCTCACGCGTAGCACGGTAAGCGACAACCACACCCTCGATGAAGGCGGCGGCGGTGGCATTCACTCCAGTTCAGGAACGGTCACAATCGTCGACAGCACACTCAGCGGCAACAGCACTGTCGGCGATGCCGCGCGCGGTGGTGGCATCAACACAACCACGGGCACGATCAACATCACCGGGTCGACCCTGCGCGCGAATCACACTACGGGTGAAAACGCCTCCGGCGGAGGGATTTACTCCACGTCTGGCGACATCACGGTCACCGACAGCACCATCGATGGCAACTACACGACGGGTTACGTTTCGTCAGGCGGTGGCATCCATGCTTTCATCGGCGACCTGACGATCACACGCAGCACTGTCAGCAACAACTACACACTGGGGAACTTCGGGTCTGGCGGTGGACTCTTCGCCCGCAGCGATTTCGCAATGACCGACAGCACCGTCAGCGGCAACCGCACCGAAGGGATGAACGCTCGGGGAGGAGGCGTTCATGCCAGTGACCGAGTCGTGATTGACGGAAGTACCATTGCCAATAACAGCACCACAGGCACTGGCTCCGAAGGTGGAGGATTGCTGGTAAGCACGGCAGCCAACACCTTCTTCTCGTTGCAGAATTCGATCGTAGCCAACAACACCGTTGCCAATTCGACCGCTCCCGACATTCGGCCCGACACCGGCGGATCCACCCTCGACATCGACTTCACCCTGATCGGCGACACCAGCGGCTCGATCATCACCGCCGCCATGGGTAACAACAATCTTCTCAACGTCGATCCGCTGCTTGGTCCGTTGATCTACCTCGGTGGTCCGACACAGACGCATGCGTTGCTTGCCGGTAGCCCAGCAATCGACGCGGGGGTGTCCGTTCGACTCACCGACCAGCGCGGGCTGCCGGCGCCGGTTGATTTGGCGGGAGTGGTCAACGCCGTCGGCAGTGACGGCAGCGACATCGGTGCTTACGAACGGCAAGAAACGCTGATGGGCGACTTCGACTCCGACGACGACGTCGACGGCACCGATTTTCTCGTCTGGCAACGCGGCTTCCCCGGCACCTTCGACGCTAGTGATTTAGCTGATTGGCAAGCCAATTACGGCAACGCCACTCCTGCGCTGCAAGCGACCACGTCGACCCCCTCGCCGCTGGCTGCCACGTTGGTCTTCTGGGATAGCCTAGTCGATGCCGAGGAAACCTCTGCAGCGCCGTTAGCGGTCAACGCTGCCGAAGCCACGCGCGCTGCGTTCACACCGCACGACCAAGCTCTGGCGACCTTCGCCGCCGAGTTCGAAGAAGATCGCCGCCTCGCGCGTGAAAAGACGGACGCTGAGTACGATTGGCTAACCTCGCTCGACGACCAGAGCTCACACGTTTCCTCTCTCACACACCCCCGTAAAGAGTTCTGACACACGCGTTCGCAACACGCTTCGTGTCCGAATAATCCCGACCCTTCCTGGTCGCTAAACCTCTCCAAGGTAAGGGATTACGTGTTCTTGCACGGCGATTTTCAGCCGTTTATTCGGACTTTCACCTGTTCGTGTGTCGCAATAAAGCAAGTCTATCCGCGAGCCCAAGTCGTTAGCAGGAAACACCTTACTGCATGATTCAATATTCGCTGCACGTGTCCGATAATTCTCTCGGCCGCAGAAAACACCACGCTACGCGCGCAGTCTCTTCGTCGAATCGCTTCAGTCAATTCGTCGAATCGCTTCAGTCAAGTTGTCAAAGAACCCACCGCCCACTTCCAGGCACACGGATTCTACTCGAACCAGTGGCCCAATTTCAGCAACGATTCTTGGCCACCACCATTGAGCCGACGGCGTTAGAGGGCCTAGATTCGTTTAAGAATGCACGCTAAGGACGTTGTCGATTCCCAAGGAGTTGATGGGAATCGGCATACCTGCAAAACTCCCGGAGAAGCCGTCGGTTGGATTCACCGCACGCACTTACGAAGACGCAGTTTCCAGCTTCGGCGAATCCCTTCTCGTGTGGAATCGTAGTAAACCAAATTCTGGTCGAAAGCTGCACTGCCATATTTTTTGGGCAGAAAGCATTATGTTTATAAAGCAATTGTTTTGCTTCGGACAATGCCGTCGGTTGATTCACCGACCGACGTTAGCAGTCCGCATGAGTCACGCACTAGAAGGTGCAGAACCTATTGCATCGGGCCTAATGTCTCGATGCCGGCCGGCAATAAGTCGCAATATTCATGCGAGTGACATCACAAGCGTCGGAGCAACTGAATCATCGCGAGACTGGTCGTGATTAACAGAAGCGATGAAGGTTCAGGAACGTTCTGGTCACTTAGTTCAAACCACATTCCCCCGCTACTTGCCCCTTCAACCCAGGGTAAGCCTGTGAATTCACCAGATGTACTTCGGACAGTGGCGATCTGAGAATCAAATGTTCCGTTAGCACGTGCCCACAGCCAACCATCACGTGGTTCGGGGTCGTTCATTATCGATATCCAGTAGACGGTGCTGGGGTTTAGTAGGACTCCATCGGCCAGGTCAATTGAGTATTCGATTGGAACATTTCTGCCATTCAGTCGCTGCCCTTCGGTAGGTATTCGAGTGGACAGTACCCCCTCGGAAAAGTTACCTCCCTCGACAGTATCGCCAGGTAGTCCGTTAGAATCCTCGAAAAAGACTACCCGAAAGATGTCAGTAGATTGCGATATAGAAGTACCTGTAGCTGCACCAATCACTCGAATAGAGCGAACATTTACTGTCGATGCCGAACTCAAGGAGAAGTTATCAGCAATTATCTGTCCCGATGTCATATCCTGGGAACTAAACGCACCGATAGGCTCGTCAGGTGTCGTCTGGCTATAGAGCGTTGCGGCAGAAGCTCCTGCTGCCGAGAAGGCTGCAATCGCATAGAAAGCAATCCTCAACAAGGCCTGTTCTGGAGGGCTGCCGATAGGTTTCTGGGAATATAGAAACTCGCGAGTTGATGGCAGCCGTGCGAGGCAATACGCTCTGAGCCGACTAACTACTGCGTGCAATCCCATTTTCGCACCTCCACAAGGAAGGCAATCGCCCAATTCAAGCAGTCCCCTTGTGGGCTAGTATACCAAAATCTCGCACTCCGTGATTCACAACTTCGCATCTCTCAATGGCCATAAAGCCTCAAAACAGTGGTTTCTACCCCAAAGCTGTAACTGCCGTCGGTGAGAATAACCGTCCACAGTACCGGTGCATGCAACTAGCGTAGTTGGAGCTAATTCTGTACTTTTCTTGGCCAAGGCCACACGTGTTGCACAACATTTAAGCAGATTGCGAACCTAATCTAACCACAAGAGAAGTGAACCTTCTATTGTGGAATCCGATAGGGCAGATTCCACCTTCGGCGAGTTCCTCCTCCACTGGAATCTAACTGCGGGAAAACACCGTCGGGCATTCTCATCGACGGCGGGAGGACTCCGAAGGGATTCTCGTCCCTCGATGTATACTTCAGGCGGCATCTAAGCCACTCTACCGCACACCTAAGCCGATGGACTGGAAGCTTTGCCATCAAACTCAGCGGCCGCAGACGAGACTGGCGGCGCAACGGCAACCGCAGAGCAGGACGATGCAGCTAGTGAGCAGCAAGCTTGATGGTTCCGGGACAGCGGTGGACGTTGCCAACGACGGTGGGTTCGTTCCGTAGTTCGTCTGCCAGTCGGCAAGGTTGCCCACGCTGGGGTCGCGTTGCCATTCAAGGAAGTCGAAGCCGTCGACATCCGCGTCAAAATCGAAGTCGCCCGAGGTGGGATCGACGAGCGTGACTGTCAGTGTTGCAGTCGGAGAAACGAAATCTCCAGTGCCTACGTTGACTGAGTTGAGTGCGATGCTGAATGCAGTTCCGTCTCCGAATTCCCCGGAGAGTGTCATGTCGCGATCTCCGATCGTCATCGGCACCCCAACTTCAAGTGCATCGAGCGGAATGCCATCGATCATGAACGCAGTGCCAAACAGATTGACTTGACTACCGTCGAAGGCGTTGAAATCGAGCACGGTGCCGCCACGGATATTCACCGTGCTACCCACCTGAGCGTCGAGTTCGACAACAGTTCCGCCACTGATGTTCACGAGACTGCCATCTTCGGCGAATAGCTCATCGTTGACGTTGCCACCGCGCAGGTTGACCAAACTGCCACCTTCGGCTTCCAGGTCGCGATCGAAGACTCCGCCGGTAATGTTGACCACGCTGCCGTCATTCGCTTCAAAATCGTCGCCGAGGACCCCGCCGCTGATATTGACGCGGCTACCGACGAACGCGTCGAACTCCTCGCCGATGGTGCCGCCGCTGATGTTGATCACACTACCACGGTGAGCCTGAAAGTGATCGCCGACGTTACCGCTGCTGATGTTGACAACGCTTTCGATCGCTTCCGCCCATTCACCGACGGCGCCACCTTGCACGTTCAACGTGCCGCTGACGACGGCGAAATCATCGTTCAATTGTCCGCTGCCGCTGACGGTCAATGTTTGGCCTTCGCGAAGGCCGGCAGGAAACGTTGCAGACGGGTTGTCGACAACGATCGGCGTGAGATCAATCGCTGGCACCGATACCGGCGTGAGCGTCACGTTATGAAGGACGTCCAATCGTGCGAAAATAAACGACGAGCCATCAGCAAGCGTACCCGAAAGTGTGTCGTCTGCGTCGATTAGCGAGAACGTCGGACCAGTGACCGATACGCCATTGCGTCGAAACTCGCCACCCATGATTTGCAAATTGCTATCAGCCGAATTCGAAAAAAAGGGTCCCACGACACCGCCACTGAGATTCACCGTGCTGACGTCGAGAGCGTCAAAAAAATCTCCGATCCGTCCGCCGCTGATGTTCACCGTGCTGGATTCAAGAGCCGCGAAAGAATCGCCGATTGATCCGCCGCTGATGTCGAGGGTGGAGTTGCGGACACTGCCCTCAGTTCCAATCATGCCCTCAGTCATGTTTACCTGCGCGAAAGGACCAACGGAGAAACTATTGTTGCTTGCCGTGCCGCCGGTGATGTTGACCGTGGATCCATTTGCACTGAAACCATTCTGCAAGATGCCACCAACAAGATTCAATGCACCTCCAGCAGCGAGGTTGAAGTTATTGATTGTCGCCCCAGAAAACACATTGATTTCGTTACCCGCCTCCGGCAGCGTGCTGTTGTTGGTACTTATGCTGCCCGAGTTAAAGTTGATTTGCGTCGTTAAACCGTCATTTGGGGTGTTAAGCACGACTCCCGGGTCAGGCCCCAGAAAGGTCTGCCCAAGGACGGTCAACGGAAAGCTAATCACCCCGTCGAAGTTCGACGGGTCAGACTGCGCCTGAGCCGACTGGCTAATCAGGCAGCAGAGCGCGACGATGAAGGGTAAGCGGCAAGTTCTCATGGCGGGCTTTCTCGGTGTCACGTCGTTCAACAGACTGTCCCCCGATAGTAGTGCCGGCCAGTGCGTACCGCAAGCTTTGCGAAGTGGTTGCGCACATTGCAATAAGTGCAATTGCATACAAGATGGTGTTCCAACTTGCGAAATCAAGCAGATTCCACAGGGGGATGAATTCGCTCAGCTAGAATCAGTTATAGCCCCAAAGTGCCGTCGGTGAATCCAACCGATCGGAATTCCGGCACTTCGATTCCACACGAGGTGTGAACCTCCTACCTTGGAATCTGCTCGGCGATTCGAGCGTCGGCGTTCCGCCGACACGCGCAATTGAATTCGGGTGCGATGCCCGAGTCGCCCCTTGCGTGGGCGCGGCACCACGCAGAACTGCGCCGTTTTTGGTACGATGAGTGATGTCAATACCTGCCCTCGTAAGTGCATGCGATTGTGTCGCAGAGTAGTCTACGATCATGACCAAACTTAGCTTGCTGATTCGTTCTCTCTATCGCTGTGGATTCCTACTCACCGCATTGCATAGCTCGACCGTACAAGGAATTACGTACGACACTATTATGCTTAGCGGCAACGAGCCAAGAATCGGCCCAGATGCATATGTCTCGTTATTTGGCTCGCCCGTGCTGAATGATGCCGGAACGGTAGTTTTTCGCGCGGGCAGTTTTGGGACTGGTAATAGTGGAAAAAACCTTCCAGGCATCCTATCAGTTTCGAATGGAGAAGTCCGCATCGTAACCCGCACCGGCGACGTTGCGCCAGGAACAGCATCAGGCGATAGCTTTGTTGGAGCTACCGAAAGACTCACGGTGAACAACATGGGAGACACGGCATTTGTCGCCCAGCTGTATGGCGCGAGCGTCGATAGCACCAATAACCAAGCAATCTACTACGAATCGGATGGCGAACTTAGACTCCTAGCCCGAACTGGGTCTTCCCCGAGTAGCGCAGATCCGAGTGTTTACTTTCGCGAGTTGTTCGGCCCAACATTCAACGACGACAGAAAAATCGCGTTCCGCGGCTTCCTCGAAGGCGAAGGCGTTAAGTTCAACAACGACCGTGGAATCTATGTCTCAACAGATGACCAACCCTTGCAACTCGTCGTTCGCTCCGGCGAAATTGCACCGAGCTCCATGGAAGGCGTTGAAAGCCCTTATCTTTACATCTTCGGGCCGACGATCAACGAATCAGGTGACGTTGCCTTCTTATCTAGGCTCAGTCGGGGCGGCATTGGGGAGCCATTGAATAGCGGCGTGTTCATTGAATCAGATGGCATCATTCGTTCAGTCGCGCAGACCACCGATGTTGCACCTATCCCAGACTCTCAAGCGACTTTCGGTTACATTCAGGCATCGTCAAGGATAAACGATCTGGGGCACGTTGCCTTTAGAGCGAGCTTGATCGAGGACGAGAGGATTGGCCAAATTGATCAAGGAATCTTCTCGACGGCGGGGGGGACACTTCATTTAGTCGCACGGGCCGGCGATCCTGTGCCTGACTTGGATACGTCGGTGAGTTTTAGTTTCTTCGATAGAACTCCGGTCATTAACGACGCTGATCAGATCTTCTTTGAGGCCGTACTTTCCGGACCAACAGTGAACGATTCGAACGACAGAGCGGCGTTCCTAGTCTCCGATCGTATGTCGCAGCTCGTTGTACGCGAAGGTGACATCGTGCCCGGGGCCGGTCCGGACGTTCGCTTTAGTCGCTTCTTTTCTGGGCGATTCAATGATTTGGGTCAGGCTGCATTTGTCGCCGATATTGTTGGACCTGGACTCAATGCTCCAACCAACCGCGGCCTATTTGCTACCGACGCCTCGGGGAATGTCTTTACTATCGCGCGCCCTGGTGGTTTGTTCGATGTCGATCCTGACCCATTGGTCACCGACTATCGCACGATTCTTGGAGTTGACTTTGGGGATCTAAACGATCGAGGCCAACTCGCGTTCGTGTTGGCGTTCGAAGATCGCTCGCAGGGAATATTCCTGGCATTCATCCCAGAGCCGTCCTCGCTTGTGCTAATAACGTTGGTCTTCGTGGCCACACTTGGAGTTCGACGATAGCTAGCCTGATGAATGGCTGCAAAAAGGTCGTGGCTTCTACGAGCCATTCACGTCATCGTCCTGGGTAGTTTTCACATGGTTTCAAAGCACAGTCATTCACTGCGTGCGGCGTGAAACTCCGCATAGAGTTACGCAACCCTAGGAAAACCGCGTCAGGACGATGAAGCTGAATGCACTCTTTCGTGCGTCAGGACAATGCCACCTTAGGTACTTACGGAAGTGTCCAATGAGAGCGCCGAACGATTCGACCAAGTCAATCAGTCCCGCGAAATTCAACTCGCAGGGAGCATAAATATGAACAGCGCAAAAGCGTGTCTTGCTTACCTACGGAACAGCGGCAAGGTGAAGTTCACAGGCCCAGAGACCGTGAGGCCGTAGATACTACATTACGGATCGTTCACCAGATCAAGGAAACTGGCGAAAGTCTAACTCAGTTTAGTGACACAGTCGGGTATCTTTTCCCAACAATCAAGGTGCGTCAAAAGACGCCGATAACGGTTGATTAGTGCTGTATATGTATGCTAACCCTTGCGTATAGAAATCGATCTCAGTACCGTAGTATTAGTAGTATAATACCACGCTAAACAGTTGTATTGTTTTACCGCCTTAGTGTTCTTTCAAGCTGGATGAGGGTAGATTATCTACAGTTGTAGATTTGTAGCACTACCTCTGGAGTCTCATCATGCGTTGTGTCTTCGCTGCTCTTATCTTGCTAGTGCCAGGTGCAATCGCCTCAGCACTGCCCGTGGTCGACCAAGTAAATGAAATTACCCAATCAGTGGGTGGCAGGATAATCTATGCCGGAAATTCGCCGGCACAGTCCTTTACTGCAAATGCAGCTGGATTGCTCTCCCAAGTAGACGTGATGATTTCACGCAATGCGGGTGACATAGGCGACCTTTCGCTTGAGATTTGGCCTATGGTTGCCGGTGCGCCAGCTGGTTCGAGTCCGGCGTTTTCTACGCCGATCAATCCGGACGATGTACCGATCGGCTCATCTAGTTTTGTGTCCGTCGACACTTCAGCGAGCATGATCGGTGTGAATTATGGCGACCAGTATACCATTGCAATCAACGGGACCGCGGATCTTAGTGGACCCTATGCTGTGTGGAACCGTGGTAACTTCGACTACCAGGCTGGCGAGCGTTTCGATCGAAGTGGAAGTTGGACATTTGATAGTACCAACTTCGACTACGGGTTCCGCACTTGGGTCGACGCAGACGTGATTCCGTCAGGTCTCGTCGTGCTGCCAGACGGTGATTACAACGGCGACGCTTGGGTTAGTGGTGCAGACTACCTCGTTTGGCAGACCTCACATGGGCAGAGCGGAACGCAGTTGCCTGCCGACGGCAATCGCGACGGCCAAGTCGATCAGGATGACTACGCCGTCTGGACCTCAGCCTTCGGGTTAGGGCCTGACAACGAGGTAACCAATGGTAGCTTCGACACCGGAGATCTGTCGGACTGGAATGCTGTGGTAGGCCCTAATACCAATGCCTTCTTCGGTTCCCCTCGCATCGAGTCCTTTGATGTCAACGGCGACGGACAACCAAGTGACGCAATGCGGGTGCGTGTCGGACGGTTAGACACGGACCAGTTTGGCGGCTCGGTTTCTATCCAACAGAAGCTTCTGCTCGCGGCTGGTGACTATGAGTTTTCTGCGGATGTGGCGTCACAGTCGCTCGACACTGGCGGCAACACCGCCCCAGGAAACTACGAGCTGACGCTGGACGGCGTGGTCATAGATCAGGTCTTTCTTAATGGTACCTTGATCGATGCGATGGAAGTTATCCGTGGAAGTCTGAATGTTAGAATCGACGATGTCGAGGCGGGTTACCACACGCTTGGCCTTACGGTAGCGAGAGGAGCCACGACCTTTGCCGCAATTTACCAATTCATCGACAACATCCAGATGACTCCCGTCTCAATGGCTTTGCCGATCACAACGTCACAGGCCGCTCCTGAGCCGACAAGCTTTATTCTGCTAGGAATCGCCATGGCAGCCTACTTACCAAGTCGTTCTCGCGGCAACCTAAGGCGATAGCATCGTGTCAACACGTTGACTCAATTTGGCATCATGAACTAGCCTGAATGCTACTAGAATACGAAGCTGCGCTTCATGACATAGCTGAAGTGCACATCCGTCTCTTCCTGCGGAGTAGCACGTTTAAGAAGCAGCGAGTCTACTTCGCTCTTGGTAGTGCAATCTCCTTGCTTGCCCTTCTTTTCGTAGACCTCGTGAATGCCATGCCAAACGGCCGCTGCAAAGGCCGTTCATTTGTAGAACTCTACGGCGATGGAACTGCTGGAACACTAATCTTCAACCAAGTAACAGGTACGGCACGCTATCGCTGCACGCACCCTACGGATGTGGCAAGGTAGCACTTTCGATGTTATCACGGACATCGAAGCGCAGTTTCATAGAAGATTGAATCGGCCAATTCTGAAAGCTAGAATACGTCGACGACGGCAAAGAAATCTTACCCCGCGAGGCCATCATGCAGATGCACAAGTTTCTGGCGTTGGTATCTTCTTTCACCCGCTTGGCAACACTACTACTTATTTGCTCTTTGGAATCGGCATTCGCAGTATTGCTTGTTGGAAGCTCTGCCTTCGGTCAGGACAGCAAGCATCCCAACATTCTGGTAATCATGGGTGATGACATCGGTCTGTATAACCTTTCGACCTATCATCAGGGCTTGGTGGGATTCGACACTCCAAACATCGACCGGCTCGCCAAGGAAGGTGGCAAGATGATGACTTACTATGCCCAGCAAACCTGTACGGCCGGTAGGGCAGCATTCATCACTGGCCAATTGCCGGTGCGGACTGGTCTGACGAAAGTCGGCCTTCCGGGTTCGAATCTCGGCATCCGTCCTGAGGACCCGACGTTGGCCGAGTTGCTCAAGCCTTTAGGGTATGCGACTGGGCAGTTTGGTAAGAATCACCTCGGCGATAAGGATGAGTTTCTGCCCACGAATCATGGCTTTGATGAGTTCTTTGGAAACCTGTACCACCTTAACGCGGAGGAGGAGCCCGAGAACTCCGACTACCCAGATAGCACAGAGTTCAAGAAGAAGTTTGGACCACGGGGCGTCATCAGGTCGACAGCGGACGGCAAGATTGAGGACACCGGGCCACTGACGATTGAGAGAATGAAGACTGTGGACGAAGAGTTTCTCACCGCCACGGTCGACTTCATCGAGCGAGCTCAGAAGCAAGACAAACCGTTCTTCTGCTGGTTCAACCCGAGCCGGATGCATGTCTTCACACACGTTAAGGACGAAAATCTCGGCAAGACCGGTCTCGGCTTCTACGCCGATGGGATGGTTGAGCATGACGAGCAAATTGGCAGGCTGCTCGACAAGCTCGATGAACTTGGCCTGACCGAGAACACAATCGTCATCTACACTGCCGACAATGGGCCACAGATTGCCCATTGGCCCGATGCAGGAATCTCGCCTTTCCGAGGAAGCAAGACGACCAACTGGGAGGGCGGATGGCGAGTACCTGCCCTCATTCGCTGGCCAGGAACTGTAGAGCCTGGCGTCATATTCAAAGAGATGTTCTCAGCGGAGGACTGGTTCCCGACGCTGATGGCCGTGGCGGGTGTCCCAGATATCAAGGAGAGTCTTGCCGCAGGTCGGCGAATCGGCGACACGACCTATAAAGTGCATCTCGATGGCCATAACCAATCTGATTACCTAGCTGGCAAGTCGCCCTCCAAGCGTAAGAGCTTCTTCTACTTTTCAGATGATGGTGACCTCTTGGCACTGCGATTCGGTCGTTGGAAGGCCCACTTCAAAGTACAGAAGGCCAAGGGCATTGAGATGTGGCGGACGGAATTCGAGACGCTGCGAGCTCCCATCCTATTCGACCTCAGCATCGACCCGTTTGAACGAGGTGACGAGGGCATCTACTACGACGAGTGGTGGTTCCGGAGGGCATACATCATCGTGCCTTCACAGACTATCGTGCAACAACTCATGAAGAGCTTTGTGGATTTCCCGCCGCGTCAGAAGCCAGCGAGTTTCTCGGTAGAGGAAGCGTTAGGGAAGCTCCAGCAGGCGTCTCCAACAAAGTAGCAGGTACGGCACGCTATCGCTGCACGCACCCTACGAACTGTGGATCAGGCTCGATTAATCGTCGCCTACATTTGCCTTGTTCGATGTCGGTCCTTGCTCATCACCATTTCCCTTGGAATCCAGAAGAAGTGCATCGGGGACATGCTTGAATAGGACCCAATGCTTGCAGTCGTTGTAGACCAGCAGGAGTCGGCCCTCGTGCTCAACGAGCGTTGAATAGGAAGCGATCTGTACGTAGGTGCTGCCCAAGGGGGGATTGCCATCTACCTCCATGAACTTCACCGGCTTGCTGAATCGGACGGGCTGATCACCGCTCGGGTATTCGCTGCCAACGCTGATCCACACCGGGTTGCGCGGGCCAAATGTGTTCGCTTGCTTGGCGTTATAGAACATCAGCACGATGCGGCCGTCGCTGAGCTTAATCATTGGGCACGGTGCGTTTGGGTTGCGTACGATGTCGCCGCCGTCGGTATAACGTAGCGGCGCCGGTTTGGTCCACTTCTTGCCGCGGTCGCTCGACAGCGCGTAATAGACCGCATCGTTACGCGTGCGGATCGCGGTCATCAGCCGTCCGTCGCTCAGTTCAATCCATGATGGCTCGTTGCCCCAAAACATGCCGTTGCTACGCTCGATGCGAAGGCCCTTGGATGCGTCCGGCAAAACCGAGAACGTCAGTTTCTCGGGATCACGCTCATTCAAGATGTTGTCCAGGCGCAGGAAGTACACTTCAGTCATCCAGTTGTCGTAACCTCGTCCGCCCTTCTTCTTCAGTCCGTAGCGTGCAAAAGAAAACAGCACATCGCCCCAACTCGTGCTGTGGGGCGCGTAGATTCCGATGAAACTCGTGGGGACATTGGGATCGGTCGCTGTCCACTGACCGCGCCCCATGTCGAATCGCGCCTTGACGCGATGCCACGTCACGCCATCGTCATCGGAGTATTGCCAATTCAGCCAGCCTGTGATGTCACGTCGGACCGTGATCACGCTTGGATCGTTCTTAAGATAGAAGCAGTAGATACGTCCTGTATTGGGAACCTGGAACAGCCAACTGTACGAAGCGGCGCCCGGATGCTGCGGTGTATCGCCGGCGATGATCTGTGCCGCGCTCCAATTCTTTCCCTCGTCCGTACTCCGGCTGATCGCGACTCGCTGATCCGGTTTGCTTTCCTCACTCGCCATCGTCCAGGTCACCAGACAAGAGCCGGCCTTGGTCACGATTCCCACGACCTGCTGATTGCACCGGTCGTTGATGGAGGATTTCGACGGGAGATAGATCGCACTCAAAGGATGACTGCGTCTCCAATCACCAGGTACGTTCTCGTCTGTGTACCGTTCCTGTGCCACGGCGACCCCGACGAAAGTGAGGAGGACCATGTTGGCCACGAGTTTCATAGATTCTCCAACTTCATCGATCTTACCACTGTTTTCTAGAGATCACCGCCAATGCAGGTGCTGTTGTCGGCGACGGTCCACCGCTGAGCTTCCGTGCAAGCAACCCGGTTGCCCCTTCACGTCCCATCATGCCCAGGAATGTCGTCACAAGTAACTCAGCCACCAGTCTTGACGGCGCGCCTTTATGGCAGCGATACGGCGACAGAACGGGTACAAGATCGCCACGACCGACACCCAGATTGCATAAACTCCCAGCAGAGGTACACCGTAGCCCTCGGGATAAAACGCGTAAATCGTGAAGAACTGCCCGGCATGAAATCCCTGCAGCACGCCCAGGACAATGCTTAATGAATGGATAAGAAATAGGTGCGACACGTAGAACGCAAAAGGCACGCGGCCAAGGGTGGCCAATCCCTCTTTGGTCCAGCCGGTTACACGGTCCGCGTAGGAGCAAACCATCGCGGCGGGGCCAAGTGTCATCAACAGAAACGACAGACTGGGCGGGTACTTGGTCGTGTTCAAGAAGTCGATTACAGTCGGCACAAACCCGCCTTCATGATGTCGCCAATGATTTGGGTCGCCATAGATGTCTAACGCACGGATCGCGACGAAAATGGCGGTCAATGTGATGCCCGATCTAAACAGAAGTTTGTCCCGTCGATTTGCCGGCAACTCAAATACTCCAGCAAGACCAAAACCGAACAGCATCACGCCGATCCAGGGCAGAATAGGGTAGGAGAACAGTATCAGAAAAGGACCAGCGCGATATGCCATTGGCGAATGGAGCGACACCCACAGAGGCCAATTCTCATCGAGGAGTTTGGTTTCGGGCCAATAAGGGTCGAGTAAGTTGTGGCAGCACAAGACGACAATACCAGCTGCACAACACACGCGACGCCCCATCAGCTGGGCACCGGCTAGGATGACCATGCTCCCACCGATCGCCCAGATCACCTGCATAATCACGATCACATCTCCATTGAGTCGTGCTAGCCCGCCTGGTGAAAATGTGGAGGCCGTCGAGATGACGAAGCACTCCACAATGATGAGCCATAGACCGCGAGATAGAAGGAACCAAGTTAGCTCGCTCTTACTCTTTCGTGTCACCATCAGCCCGGCACTAGTGCCGGCAAGCAACACGAATACTGGCGCACAGAAGTGTGTAATCCATCGGGTCGCGAATAGGGCAGGCGTAGCATCCTCTGACGTCGGAGCTGGACCAGCAACCATGAAAAAGTCTCGGACGTGGTCAAGTGCCATGATGACCATCACCAAGCCGCGCATCAGATCGATGCAATCCAGCCGATAGGCGCGTTGATCATTGGACGTCAACACCCCGATCTCCCCATGTCTGCCCGGGCGAACGCTTGCATTTCTTCGGAATCGAACATGGCTGACAAGCGTAGTTGATTCACGTAGCGTCGACAACAGTTGTCAATATTCATGGCCAGATTACTACAGCACAGCGGCGTTTCGTGCGCTGTTGGGAGCACATCAACCGTCCACAAGACTGTTTGGGAGTACACTCCGCAAAGTCGCGTAGGGGGTGACAGCCTCGGCAGATTAGAGCACGGCGTATTTTGCGGCGCGCCAATTGAACTTGTGGGCTACTCGGTTAACATCCCCCCCGGTAGTACGGATAAGCCGAGTTCTTCTATGCAGTATTGTCTTGCATGCTCATTCGAACCCCTTATGATTGACGGCGATAGGCAGCACCGACAACCCATCGGAATTGCTACTGGCTGATGTTGAAATTTTATTGCATTTCACCGACCGCCACACTCATCTGGAGAGACACCACGAAATGTTTAGTTCAGTGCCAACACCGATTTCAATGCCAACAACTTTGCGACTGCTCCCAGCGCTGGTCGTGCTTGCGTTAACTGTCGGCCAAAGCCAGGCGGCCCCGATGTTCTTCTTCGATGCCGCAACGCCCTATCTATCAGATGCAGATATTCCAACGGGATTGTATGCCGGCGGGAGCCCTAGCTTCCTGGAAGATTTCGAGGACAACAATCTCGACGCAAGCATCTCCGTCAACGTGGGCAGCGTAGTAGGTCCAGAATTCTCATCGAACATCGACTCCGTAGATGCTGACGACGGCACGATTGACGGCTTTGGCAACAGCGGACGCACTATCTTCAACAGTTCTGGTCCGCAAGGCATTACGTTCACGTTCCCGGCAGGGACGACCGCTGCTGGGTTGGTGTGGACTGACGGTACTGGCACCGTGACATTTGAAGCCTTTGGCCCAAGTGGGTCGCTTGGCACCATCTCTGACGGCAGTTTTGTCGATGGCAACACCGGCGGAACGACGGGCGAAGATCGCTTTTTTGGCGCCAGTGATCTGGAGGGCATTACCGCCCTAAGAATTAGCAACAGTTCCGGCGGCATCGAGGTCGATCACGTGCAGTACGGCGATGCGATCCCCGAACCGTCGACCATAATGCTTGCCATCATCGGCCTGTCGCTGCTGTGCAAGACCCGGCGTTAACTGGGGCGAGAATCTTCTGCAGCAAAGCGATAGCGCGACTCGATGAACCTGGGCAGGTTTTGCCAATTATGTCAGGGCTTTCCGGTACACGACTTTGTCGACACCAGCTTCGTAGAATTCGCGGATGCGGGCTTCTTCGTGGTAACCGCGCTTGGCGTAGAATGCCCTGACGTAATCAAAATCCTCGGTTCCGGCTGTCTCGATCAAGAGCACCCGCGCGTCACGCGCCGCCAACAGCTTCTCGACGTGCGCTAGTAGGGCCTTCCCTTGTCCTTGCCTCTGATGATCGGGATGGACTGCAATCCAGTAGAGATTCCACGTGCCATGCGTCATTCGCTCTGGGGCAGCGTACGCCACACCGATGGGTTTTTGGCCCTCCTCATTGGTTAGCCAGATATCGCCGGTCCCGTTCCCGTCGAAATGACTGCCTAGCATCCCCTCCAGCTCGCCAACTTGCTCAGACTCGAATAGGCCAGAAGCCTCGGCTATTTCCAGCAGCTGTTCTTTGTCTTCCGGAATCGTCGCTCTTATCATCGCGGGCACACTCACGCCATTGGTCGAACTGGTAAACAGTAGTCTAGAGCAGCGCCCAAGTTTCGTCAGTACCGGCCTCTGCCTATAAGACCACGGAAGATTGAATACTCGTAGATTGAAAGCTCGAAGCTTCTCTCCGTGTGTGGAATCTCAGAACGAGAATCCGCTGAAATGATGTACACTTTGGGCGATTTCTAAGCCCGTTTGCCCAGTGAGCTGTCGGCTTCAACTTCCGTGAGTTTGCGCTATCGTTGGTTGGCAAGGCCGTGCGATTTGACCGACATCAAGTGCATATTATAGTGCCTTTCTATTGCCGCAACGATATTGGCTCCCTGAGACCCTTGCCCTCTTGTTAAAGTCTCGCACTTTTGTGAAATCTTCAAATGCGCTTTGCTGATTACCGAGTTCTCTATGTGCTAGGCCTCTATACAGATACGAAGAGGCATAGTTCGGATTAATCTCGATGGCTCTGGAGTAATCGGCAATCGCCTTCGCTAATTCCTCACAATTCGACCAAGCTATGCCACGGTTATGGTAGGCAAGATAACGATTGGGATTTAATTCAATCGCTTTCGTAAACTCTTCGACCGCCTCCATTGGTTCGTTCCGCCTTGCGAGAGCTACGCCAAGGCAGATGTGAGCTTCGACCAATATTGCGAGCGATTCAGAGTCGCTTGTGTCTGGCGGAATTAACTCGACTACACAAGTGAAGTTGGCGAAAGATTCCTCAGGGCGCGAGAGGATTTGGTGTGCAGCACCGCGATATAGATATGCTTTCGCGTCACGCGGATTGGATTTAACCGCCTCTGAGGAATCACGGAGAGCTTTGTCGGCGTCGTCAAACCAAGGCATAGCAAGTAATCCAAATCATGCTGCAAGGTGTCAACTAAAGCTTTCGTCGCACTTTGTACTGGCAAAAGACTTTACTGATCTGAGATCCTGGTTGCATGCCTCATCAGGCGAACCAAAGGGTCACCGCTCTCACCAAACAACCAAACATAATTCCAGCAATGAGAAACATTCCCAACAGTGCAATTACTCCATTTAGTAGGCCAGGCATCGGAGGCGGCCCGAGAACCATCCAAGCGTACATGGCGAAGATTGCTGCGAGGACACCCCAGCCAGGGTGAAACTGTGATGCAACTACAATTGGCAACACCGAGCAGGCGGACAGAATCAATACCACGAATCCAAGGGTTAGAATAAATTGGAGCCAGTCATTTGGTGGAACGCTTGGCGGCGATGGGGAGTTTGGCTCAGTCATAATCTAGACGCCTCCGACGATACCGGGATACGTCCAATTATACCAGCAGACGATTCTTCGCAGCGATTCCGAATCTGCCTCAGCTTAATCGGCTTGTGTAGTTTTTTCGGAATCGCGTTTCCACAACCGGTGGGGACTTGCCGATTGAGTTTTCGTCGAGTCGCCACTGGCTCGAATTGGCCCATTTTCGTGCGAACGGTTGCCACTTACCTCTTGCCTGCGAGATTCGATAAAAACTGCGATCTGCTATGGGCTGCCTATCCATATGCCACCAGAGAAGGGGGTAGCAATTCGTCCAAGACTGAAAATCTGACGTTTACTGTAATGGCTAGCCGTTATACTTAGGTGATGGCCAAATCACACCCATACGAATCGACTGGGGCTCAAGTCGATGCACTGCCTCGTTGGCCTGGCCATCAACAAATAACTGATATCGAACGTCGAGGCCACGCGGGTCGGGTCATCGGCAACTCTCGACAGACCGGCGGTTTGACACTGATAGAAGTGTTAGTAGTAATCACCATCATAGGTATCCTGGTCGCACTTCTCCTTCCTGCCGTGCAAGCCGCACGGGAAGCTTCGCGGCAAGCAGCTTGTAAGAATAACCTTAAGCAGATCGGTATTTCGCTGCTCAGCTACCACGACGTCCGGTCCGTGTTCCCAGCGTTGTTAATCAGCCCTTCCGACGACAATCCCCAGAAGATTGCCCAAGGTGATAAGAGGGCGAACTGGCTCGTCATGTTGTTGCCCTATTTGGAACAGAATTCGATCCACGACCAGTGGAACTTTGATCTGCCGGCAAGTGAGAACTCCGGGAGATCCGTCGACGTATCGCTCTTCAAGTGCCCGAGTGATACCTACAACGTTGGGAATTTCTGTTCGTTTGCTGGAGGGGGGTGGGCACGAGGCAATTACGGTTTGAATGTTGCACCATGTACTCACAATTCTCAGTCGAAAACCAACGGCACGCCCAGTCCGCTCGGCGGCATCGGAGCAGCCAATTTCTCCGTCGGAATTCAGCAAATCACCGATGGAACCTCTCACACGGTCGCTGTCGACGAGTTGCGGGCCGGGCTGAATCCCGATGACCTTCGCGGCTGTTGGGCTATGCCGGGACTCGGCTCTGGTACCGGAGCCCTGTTTCAGGATGCGGGTGTGCCGAATCCCCGAGGTGCCCATTCGGACGACATGGAGAACCGCGGTGCAGCCGGTTTCGAAGGGGACAGCAGTGAAGGTATGGGCTGTTATGATCCCGGTCAGACCTCGCAGATGGCGGCACGGAGCATGCATCCTACTGGTGTTTATGTATTGTTCGTAGACGGATCGGTTCACTTCGTGTCAAACGACATCGAGGGTAATACGACGGCAAAAGGCACGCCACAAAGCCTCTGGCAGGCCCTCCACACGCGGGGCGGTGCCGAACTTCTCAGCGGTTTTTAGCAGCCAGCAATATTTGACTTGAGCGAACGACTTTATCGATGGCTGTGGAAATTCGGACGCTCCATAGCCTGCCTCAGTGAAACGCTGACACACTTTCTATTCACAGTAACGCTGGCTCAATTCTCAGGCTCAGATTCATGCGGGTTCCACCAGAAGAGGGACTCTTCTTCTGTGGAATCGGAGGATTACTCCGCTACCCCCAACGGCGCTAGTCCACACTAACGGGTGTCTTGAACCCGTCTGGCTTCACGGCCAAAACCGAGCAGGGAACTTTTTGGAGCAGACGTTCGGCGGTGTTGCCGATCAGCAGGCCTTCGACGCCGTGGCGGGCGAGCGTACCCATCACCAACAGATCGATCTCGTGCTCGTCGATGTACTCACGAATCGCTTCGTCGGGATAGCCTTCGCTGAGATGGATTTCCGTTGGCACCGAGATTCCTAATGCATCGACTTCCTTCGCGATGCGCTCCCGGATCGCCTGCCGGTCTGCTTCCATTGCGCGCACTTCGATCATCAGCGGATCGGCAACTTCCACGTGATGGGCTTCAATCACGTGCATGACGTGCAAAGGCGACTGACGATACTCGGCCACTGCGGCACCAAGCTCTAAGGCTTGTTGGCCCACGGCCGTAAGATCGTGACACACCAGCACCGTCCCCGCCGACTCGGGATTTGGCGGATGCGTGACCCACACCGGACTCGGGCAATTCCGCAGCAGATTCATGCCCGTGGTCCCGATGAACAGCCGCTCCAACGCGCCGTGCTGTTTGGCACCCACGACCACAGAATCGCAACCATGCTTGATCGCGTAACGGATGAGTTCCATCCAGCTCTTGCCAAAGGTCACCTCCGCGTCAGCGACGACGCCCTGCTGCTTCGCCTGGGCGACGATCTTCTTGAGCTCGCTGCGTGCCTTGTCGAGGACGGTCGCTTCGGTGGTTTGATCCTCTTGAATCGATCGCTGCGCCTGGGCGCAGATATCGAGCGAATAGAAGAAGTGTGCACGAGCTCCGCACTGCTTGGCGATGAGCAGTCCAAGTTCGATCGCTTCGAGTGTCGACGGCGCTAAGTCAGACGAGACCAGTTTGTCGCCGTCGGAGAGGTCAACTCCAATCAAGACGTTATCGATATGCTTCATGCCGACGCCCTTCCATAGCAGTGCAAGATTTTATTCACCCGGTACCAGCGCGGGGAACGATTACTGCCTCTACTTCCATTATACGCCACTACGTCACGCTTTGATCGAGGAATCAGTCCGCATCGCGGAACATGAGGCCTGCTGTGCCGGGAAGCGCGGCGCCAGCACTACAACGCAACACAAACTCACTCTGCAGTCGGCTCGACCTTGGCGAGAATCAGATCCACCAGCTGCCTTGCCGTGGTGATTTCTTCTAGGTCGTACCTCAGCGTCCCCGAGGGGGTGTCGTCGCCGCGGGCGGTCAGTTCGAAAAGCGCGTAGGGCTGCTCATTGTCGAGTTCAAGGTAAGCGGTGTAGAGCAGTGATGGCTGTCCCAGTTGCGGGTCGGGGTAGATTTCGTTGGGGTCGTGTGGTGCGTTGAGCTCGACGCAAAGGACGATTTCGCTCGCATCGCCTGCGGACAGATAGTTGTCGAGCGAGAAGCTGTGCGAAGGCGTCGTGCCGGTCACCGCGTCGGCTTCGCCACCGGGCGCGACGCCCGAGACGAGCGTGTAGCGATGTCGCCAAATCGGGAGCACCTTGGCGCGGTCGACCTCGTCACCGTGCCAGGTGGGATTTTCTGAGTAGGCGACTCTCGGATCGAGATACAGCGTTTCAATCATGGAGCCGGCTGTCGTCTCGGCCCAGACCGCGATCGTCGGTGTCGGAGCCGAGGTTTCTTGCAACCGCACGAGCAGCGACACTCGCAGGTTGGCGTCTTCGGCAGGTGCGCGCGACACAGTGAGCGACGTCGCCTGGTCGGCCCACTGGAAACCCGACAACGCAGACGGTCTGACGATCTCAGCGCGGTGGCGTGACTCGTAGCCTTGCTCGATCAGCGAATTGATCGGTCGCCATCCGATCACCGCTGCGGCGAGCAATGCCGCGGCTGCCGCAAATGACCCTACTGCGTCGACCGGCACTCCTCGGAATTGCTTAGTGCGCAACCTCGCGCGGAAGTACGGCAGTCTCGAGGCCAGATGGAGTCCGACGAGCATGATCGTCGTCAGTCCCAGGGCGATGTGGACTCGTGCCACCGTCAGCGAGAATGGCCGCACAAACAGCATCACCCCGCTAGTAGCTAAGACCCCAAAGCCGAATAGCAAGGCGAAGTTAACATAGTGTCGCATGCTATGCGTAGCCGATCAGTTTGCGCAGCTCGCCGATATGTTGCTCACCGACCGCCCTGGGCTTTGCGCTGTGCTGCTTGCAAAGTGCCGCCGCGTAGCCGACTGCGATGCCCATCTGTCCACACGTCTTCATCACACGTGGGCCGCAAAGTCCGACGTGTGAGCAACTGAAGCAGCGGCCCGCCATCATCAGATTGTCGATGTCTTTGGAGTACAGGCAGCGGAACGGTAAGTAGTACATGCCGCCGGTCTTCCGGAACAGCGCCTTCGAGATGAAGTCGACTTCCGCACCGGTTCGTTTGATTTGATAGTGCGCGTCGATTTCGCGTACCTCCTCGACGACCGCGTCGGGAAACTCGCGACGCTCGGTCATATCCTTCATGGTGTAGAGATAGTCACCGACAATGCGGCGCGACTCGCGCTTGCCACCAACGAATGCGACCCACAGCAGCTCCATCGTGGCGTTTTTGGGGCGACGTTTGGCGTTGGCGAACGAGCCGTAGATCGCACGGAGCAAGTGATCGCGGATTTGTTCGGCATCCTCGATTTGATTGAGATCGGGTGCCGAGTATTCCCATTGCCACTCGCCCTGTGTGGCCGCGTGTCGGCCGGCTACCGGCATCGCCCACGGGACGTCGGGGAAATCGACGCGTCGATCGGCGCGGCGCGAGTTCCACAACACGCTGGTCCCCATCACACGATCGTCGGCTTCGGCGGGGCTCCAGAGCTCGTCATGTTTATCCCAACCTTCGTCGAATTCGTTCTTCGACTCGCGTCCGTAGCGGTACTCCGCCCCGCCCCAGAACCCGAGCCAGCCGTCGCCGGTTGCGTCGACAAACACGGGCGCTCGGAACCGACTGATCCGTCCGCTAGTTGCTTCCCTCGCCTCGACGCTGGCGATTGACTCGCCCTGCCGCTCAAGACCGATGGCAATATGGGATGGGAATAGTTCGACGCCCGAGGAGGCGAGCGTCGCTTCGCGTTTTTCCTGCGCCTTGGTCGCGTCGGCGTGGCCGTTGGGGTAGTGCGGCGTGTCGATCGTGCCGAGCAAGTCTTTCCCCTTGCCGGGAATGCCGATCGTGTGGACGCGGATTTCCTCGCTGGCGTTGCCGCCAAAGAGTGGACGGTCTTGAATCAGCGCCACTGAGAGGCCCTGGGACTTTGCTGCCAGCGCCGCCGCGCAGCCGGTAATGCCGCCGCCAACGACCACCAGATCGAAGCTGCGCTCCTCGATCGTTAGCTTAGTACGTCCGCTGAGATGATCCTTCCAGTCCGACAGCGCGACCAAGTCGTCTGACGGGAGGTCGGGCGTTTCTTCTTGGGTGAAATAGATCGCATCGCAGCGACCGTCGAAACCAACGAGGTCTTCCAACTCAACCGTCACGGCAGTTGGATCGGTGATCGTGATCCGCCCGCCATCTTGCCAATGCCACACTTCGTTGGTGGCCCCAAACACTGGCTCCAGCGGTGTACCATTCACGTGGACGCGAAATCTGCCGGGCGCGTCCCACGGGCCGGGGCACCAGTCGCGCGTGCGCACCCACACATGCCACTCGCCGGCTGCGGGGAGTTGCGTCGTCGTCGTCGCGTTTGCCACCGGTCGACCCATGCCGTGCGCCAGCAGGTAGCAACCGCCCATCTGCTGGTAGTGTTGGGTGTCGAGCTTCCAACCACCACGGCTGTTGAACGCGGCGGCTTCCACGAGGACGCCGGTGGACTCGCTTTCGCGACTGGCCGTGCGTTTCTCTCCCATGGCATAACGAGGAGCCGTTGTCGAGGTGAGC
>JANQQA010000228.1 GCA_028285205.1 Bythopirellula sp.
GACGGGGATTTTGTCGCTCTGCCCGATTGGCAGCCGCAGCTATCCAGCAATGAGCGAGCGTTACTCACCGAGCTTGTTCGCGCCTGCGAAGAGGCCCAATTTACGCCACCAACGGTAAGTGAGTTAGCTAGCGAACACGACAAATCGCCAGACGAAATCGAGTCGCTAATGAATGTGGCGGTCGGCACCAGCCAGTTGGTTCGTCTGCCAGACAAGGATACGCGTGACGCGAAAGCCGCGCGACGCGCTAGGTTGTACTTGCATCAAAGCGCTGCAAAGGCGCTCGTCGATCGCGTGTCGAGCCAGTTTTCAGAGAGCGACCGATGGACGATCAGCCAATTTGCCGAGTCGCTAAGTCTATCCAGAAAGTATGCGATTCCGTTGTGCAGCTATCTTGATCAGACCGGCATCACCAGGAGAGACGGCGACCTTCGGTTTCTTCTTCCCTCCACGGCGATCGGGTCGTGACCCGCTTTCGTCAGCTTATTGCTGACGTTTTAGGAAGATCCCACAGAGCGCCGGCGCTAGTAGCGCCAGGACACCCGGCTCAGGCACGGCCTGAAATTGCGCGAGGGCGTTAACGCTACCGTTGAAGTTTTGTTGCCAGGCGAGGAAGTCGCGGCCGTCACTATCGTTGTCGTCGTCGGCGTCAGCCTGCGCGTTCACACCGACAACAAGCTCCCATAGTGCCAGATCGTCGAGATCGACGTCGGCGTCTTCGTCGAAGTCGCCAGGCAGGGGCGTATTGACGAAAGCGATCGAGCTGCGGAAGATACCGCTCGTCCCGTCAGTGAACGACAACGCGACAGCCAGGAATCCGGCGTCATTGAGGCCACCCTCGCCAAAGCTGATGCCGCCATTGTCGATCATCCGTAAATCGCCGCTGCCAAGATTCACAAAGTCGCCCTCGCGAAAGATCTTCAGCAGGCCGAGGTTGGGATCAAACGCATAAAGACCAAAATTGTTGTCGTTGTCGATGCCGCTACCGTCTAGCACGTCGGTGAACACGACCTGACCAAGGTCGTTCAGCACGGGGTCGCCGAACGATCCAGCGAACTGACCTCCGCCAGGCGCTGCATTGCCCTCCCGCGCGATTATCGACAGACCGTTCTCATCACTGAGCAGCAGTCCGCGGTTGTTTTCGCTGTCGACGCCTGTGCCAGCAAACGATACTTCCACGACGATATCATTCGAGTTGTTGATTTGGGGTCCGTCTGCCAGGGGCGTTCTAAAATTATCAAACACGCCAATGCCATCCGGCGACTCGAGGCCTTTTCGTGCTAATTCGACGATGGTCGTTTCATCGCCGCGATAGAGGCCTCGATTGTCAATCGACCCGCCGGTTGTACTACGCAACTCGGCGACGAATGCCACTTGGTTTCCATCATTGAGACCGACGTCGGAGAAGCTGTCGTACTGTCCAGTTCCCGGGATATCGTCACCTTCGCGCACGATTAGCACTGGGTCCTTCTCCTCAAATCCCCGAAAGATCGCCGAATCGTCGGTGTTGCCGCCCGGTGTTTCGGTGAGGTTCGTGCGAAAGGCGACGTGGCCCACATTGTTGATCATCGGCGTGCCAAAGTTTCGCTCGAATTCACTGCCGTCAGCAAGGCCGTCACGCTGCGCGCGTACGATCGTCGTGATCGAGCCGCCCCCGGAGCGATAAATCCCGCCACCCGACGACTGCGCGTTTGCCAGATCGCTTCGCCAAGCGATCTGCCCTCCGTTGTTCATTGACAGCTGTTCAAAAGATTCGAACGTGGCGTCGTCGGCGCCCGGTTCGGATTCCGTCTCTATGACTACGCGAATCGGTGCTGCCGCGCCATCGCCCCGAAAGATGCCGGTGTCTTGAAACACCCCTTGTGCGGGGTCGTCGATACCTGGCTCAAAACCGACCTGGCCGTCATCGTTGAGTTGAACTTGATTGAAGTCAACAAACTCTTCGAAATTGCCCGCGTCGATGAATTCACCCTCGCGCGCGATCTTAGTCAGGCCATCGACATCGCCCCGGATGAGCATCATGTCGTCGTCTACCCCGCCGGAGGAACCGACGAGTCGTGCCGCGAAGGCGACTTCACTCTCAAGGTTGATCACCGGCTTCAGGCCACCCAAATTGCCGAAGAAGCCGTTACCCGTCGGTGCTATTCCTCCTGACAGCGCGATGGGACCCACAAACGGGTTGACCGGAGGAGGTGGTGCACTGACTGGAGTAACCGTAAGTGGTCCCGCTCCTGTCGCCGTGCTAACAAAGCCACTACTCGTCCCTACCTCTGCTACAGTCAGCCCACCTTGAAAATTCGAGAAGGTAAATCCTAAGCGAATCTGCGTCAACAGACCGACGGACGGATCGCTCATCTCGATCAGGCCGGGTGCCCCAAACTGGTCGGTCTGATCGTGAAAGGCAGAGACGCTTGAGCCATTCCAGTCGAGTGAAAATGGCGGCGTACCGATCGTGCTGGAAAAAATGTATGGGCCCGACGCAACGTCACCAAGCGTCGCGGTCGTGTCGGTTGCAGTAAGCGACATGTTCAGCACGTCGAATGTCGCCGGTCCGCCCAAGTCAACGACGTCACCCGTGGTCTTGAGTTGCCCCATTTCCGTACCACCGTTGAACGACCAGTCCCAGAATAGGTTGGCTTGGATCGTTGCATGAAACGACCCACTGACCGACAGAATGAGTTGTAGGCATATGATTATTGAAAATCGATGTCGCATGTTAACCCTCTTTGCATCTGCGAACTGCGATTGTGAATGACCAGAACCCAATGAGGACCAGTGAACTTGGTTCGGGAATTGCGGCAGAGTCTATGAAGGCCTGTAGACCGTCGAGAATCAGATCGGGATCGATCAAGTCCTTCGCTGCATCGTCCAGACTGTAGTAACCACGCACAACGGCTGTATCACCAGGCGAGAGGGTCAGCGACATGGCAGTCGCCATCCCCATAATCCCGCCGGTCGTCGACTGTGTCTGCTTAGGTGTGGCGGCCGCAGCCGGCTGGCCATCGGCCGCCGAAGTCGATCGGAAGCCATCGTTTAGTACGGTACTGCCGTCGGCATCGACAGTGAATAGGAGCTGCGAGATCGACGCAGACGCCCCCTGATCACCGCCCGTGTCGAAAACCTCAAGCGAAGTCTGACCTTCATAGCGTACGAGGAATGCTAGGTCCTGAATGTCCGATTCAAGTGAAAAATCGAGTACGGATTCCTGGTCACTAGGGTTGGTCCACTCAATTTCGAACGACAGAAAGGGATCGAACCCCGTGAGAACCGCCGCTTGATTGTTCGCATCGTCGGCATTCGACGCCACGGAAATCTCATTGGCCGGTGTCGTAAAAAAGTTGACCAATGATCCACGCAACAGACCGACTGCCGCGCGCAGCTCAGCAACAGTCGCACCTAAGGACCCTGCCGCAATTATTTCGAACACATCGCCATCAGAGTCTGGTGGATCGCTTGGCTTGCGCGCGCCGAGGCTGAAACCGCTCACCGGATCGCGACCTTGTGGAATTGCCTGGCATACTGATGACGTCCAGCATATCTGGATGATGAGAGCTGCGATCAGGAACTTCTTCATGGAGATGATCTATTGAGGTTTAGGCGACAGCAGGGAAAGACTGTATTATGGATATCAACTGTTCGTACGCGCAGCTACTAGTTCCTAACCCACGCCCAAGGGTGACGCTGAAGCAAGTTCAGGGACTCGCAGGATCGGATTTTCCGCCAGACGCGAGACAAGTTCCTTGGCAAGGCTGCTTGGAATTCGCGGACGTTCCCACGGCTGGACTAGCTTGAGCGAAGTACAACGTGGGCAATGACTGTTGCGATCACCAACCAGCGATAGGGAAACGATTTGTCGGTAGTACCTGATGTTAATTGCAAATCTAAATGCCTCGAACTATCATTGCCATCGGGAATTGAGCCGATATTCGTGTCGGTTATTCGACCGACGTACAAGCGTTCACTATTGTGATCTGGGCATGGTCGTGTCGAATTCGCAAAGAAGATTCACCTTCGTCGAGTCACTCGTCCTGATAGCCATCATCGGCGTGTTGGTTGCGATTCTACTGCCGGCGGTCCAGCCCGCGCGGGAGGGGCGCAGAGGTCGCATTGCCAGAACAACCTACGCCAGCTTGCGTGGCTTGGGAGTTTTGGCCGCCGGGATCTTCGGATCGACGGTCGAACGGCTCAACAAAGTACCGGTGGCCGACACCTTGATCAACGAAGCTGGATTGCTTGACTGTCGCAGCAATACCAATGGTGGAAGTCATTTGACGAGCAACTTTCGCAGTGCGCACCCCGATGAAGCCATCGCCTCGATTGTTTACCAGGCAATGTCCACTATCGCAGGATAAGAAATCCTCGGCGCCGATTAGTCAATGCAGTCTATCAACATGGGTCCGAATCAGCCTGTGACATTGCGTCGTATCGCAGCGCTAATCGCCTGGGTCGCGGTTGCTAATTCCGCTTCCGGCGGCCAACCGCCCGAAGTTGGCTCATTGCTTGGTTCTGCTCGCTTTTCACTCGGTGACGATCCGGACTGGTCAGCAAGCGATTTCGACGACAGCAACTGGTCGCACATTAGCGTCCCTGGCGGTTGGATGGACCAAGGTTTCGACTACCTGCCCTACGTCGGCTGGTATCGACTCCGATTTGACTACGATCGATCCACCGTCGGCCGACTGGCTCTGATCGTCGGCCCGGTTCGAAGCGCATATGAAGTCTACTTGAATGGACAACGCATCGGCCAATCGGGCACAATTGACCAGCGGTACTTCTACGGGGGCGAGTTTGCGCCGAAGATCTTCGCGATACCCGATCAGCTGCTCAAGTCGAGCGAGTCGAATCTACTCGCGCTGCGGGTCCAGCGCATCGTCACCGACGGTGGTGTTAAAGGCGGACCACTGGGAATTGGGAATGAGGCAGAGCTCAGACTCTACTACGAGCAGCAACTGCGGAGGACTTACGCTTGGGAAACCGCGTTTCTCGTGTTCTACGGCTCAACGCTGCTCTTCTCGGTGATCCTGTGGATCTTGGGGCTCCGCGATGCACGACACTTCTGGTTTGGCGTCGTCATCCTCCAGATTGGCGTGAGCCACTTTCTTTACAGCAACTTGCTGGTCGCGGCCGGCGGAGTCAGCTACCCGACGACAGTGCTAGCCGTCCTGCTAGACCAGTGTTTTCCTGTTTCCACGTTGATGTTTCTGGCTCACACATTTCGAAAACGTCTGGGAAGGAAGTTGCGCATAGCACTCTTGGTCTACGGCGTACTTTGCGCGGCATGGTGGATCAACATACACACGATTAATGCACTCTACTTCTGGTGGACTCTAATGTCGATCGTCGTGTTTAGCCCGATCGGGCTCGCCTGGTGCCTGCAAGGTTTACGGAGAGGTCATCCTGACGCGTTGCCATTGCTGATTGGCTCGTTTGGTCTATTTGTGTTGCTCTTGTACTATGTTGCTTCTTCGACCGCCGCATTGAAAACGGAAGGAGAACTTGCGTACCGATCGCTGTTCGTTCCACTCGATTGGTACGCTTGGCTGTGCGTCCATCTAAGCATGATCTACACGTTGGCTGCCGGCTACGAGCGCACTCGTCGGCAACTGCGAAAGACTTCCCAGGGAATCCTACAATCGCACGAAGACGAACGAAAACGAGTGGCGCGTGAACTTCACGATGGAGTCGGCCAGCTACTTTCAGCTGTAAAGTTGCGACTAGACTTGCTAGGGCAAAGGACGGGGCTATCCACGGCAAATTACGCTCAGGAAATCCAGCAATCGGCCCACGACACGGACCTTGTAT
>JANQQA010000277.1 GCA_028285205.1 Bythopirellula sp.
GCAGTTGTCGTTAAGAAAACCCTGGTAGGCACCCGCGACGCCGACCGGCCGCTCGGGCGGTTCCGTCATGTGCCCGATCCCAACCTGATGCGGATGCAGCCCGGTCATCAGGCTCGCCCGCGTCGGGCAGCAGCGACCCGAGTTGTAGAACTGCGTGAAGCGAAGACCGCCCTCCGCCAGCTTGTCGAGGTTGGGTGTGTCGATCTCGCCGCCGTAGCAGCCAATGTCCGAGTAGCCCATGTCATCGACCAGCACGATGATAACATTGGGTCGGGATTGTTCTTGCGCGCCTGCAGACGCGCTAGCGATACCCAGCACTAAGCACAAGCTGAACGACAGAACTGATTTCATCTCGATATCCATTGAGTAGGAGCTTATGACGATTTCGCGCGGACGATCGGCTGCGTCCAAGCGCGTTGACGTTCGTCTTTTTCACCAGGGTTAGGATGAGCAGCAGACGAGGTGACGCGCGCGCGGACGTAGATTTCATCGCCCGTAAATTGGTAGGAAGCGGAAGTGCCGGCCACAGATTTGAACGTCTCGCCGATGTCGGCACTGTACTTGCGCGTCGCGCGAAGTTCGTTGCCGTCTGCGTCGACGCGGGTTTCGCTGGTAGCATCGTAGCCGTCGCGTGTGCCGACGAAGTCGATCGTGTAGGTCTCGCCCGCGACGGGCTCCACCTCGATCGTTAGTTCCTGGTCGGTGGCTAACACTTGGCGGAGCGTCACGCCGCTGGAGCTGTAGAACCGCCCCGCCTCAAGCGATTGAATCAACGCTACGGTCGATAGTTCGTCGGCCAGCACCATCACCCAGCCGCGGCCAGGATTGCTTTGTTGCTGATGCATGTCGTGATAGTTGTGCCCATCGTCGACTGCTAGACCATACATGACGGGCAAGCCCAGATCCGTAAGTCGGTGTGTGAGCAGGATGTCCCACATGCGTTCGGTGCCAGGGCGCGACGCATCGCCCGAATTGCCAACGGCCGGGTGACCGTTGTAAACCTCGAAGAACTTCTCGCCGCGCAGACGCATCAGGTCTTCGGCCGTGACCGCGTAGCCGAAGTTGGGATGATTGACGTGCACCATCATCGTCTGTCCCGTGCGTTTGCGCTGCTCGAGCACGGCCCGCACATTGTTTTGCAACGTGTCGTAGACGCTGCTCCCCTTCATCGGCGAGATCCGTTCGACGACGTTGCCCACATTGAGATGAAGCGGGAGTCGGTCGAAGGAGTCGCTGATCTCTTCGCCCTGGATCAGCAGAAACTCGCCCGGGTCGTTCAACTCCGCGGCGACCTCTAGAAACGTGCTCAACCGCACTTCAAGTTTGCCGGCGTTGGTGGTGCGCTCGCGGACCAGTTTGGGGAACTTCGCTTTGAGCTTCTCGAACGCTTGACGCCCCCCTTTGCTCGCCTCGACATTGATCCATCGCTCGCCCTCCGCCAGCACGTTGTGATCCGTGAAAAGCAGAAACTGATATCCATGTTCGCGATACCAGTTGGCGATCATCTCAAGGTAGTCGTCGCCATCGCTCCAATGCGAATGCGTGTGCAAATTTCCGCGGTACCACCGCAGCTGCTCGTTGGCCTCCAGCACTCGGTCATCAGCGCCCAGTGATCGAGACGGTACGCCGACCACGCAGACACAAGCGACGATTTGAGTGAGGAGCAGTCGGCGTAGCAGCGAAGAATTGCCGAACATCATTCGCAATGAAAAATCCTTCATATCCCCCCCAGGTGGGTTTTTAAGACACATGTTTGTAATCGCAGTGGTGTCCGAGAAATAATCCGCAATGCGACCTGGTCGACTTCGTAAACCGTTGTTGTCGTTGGCGTTACAGCGACAGCCGGATTTTCCCATCACGGACTATGCGGTCAATCAGTAGCAAAGGTGTCGATAAACTAGCGCTTGCGACGGAGCTAACTACTGCCACAGCAACTGTTTGCACCAAACAACAGGATTCTCAAAATTCCGAAAAGCCCTGGCGCGAGGCCGCTGCTCGCGAATCACAGCGCTCACCGGTCTCAGGAGGTTGCTCGGAGCCTTCACATTCTACCCGGAGTGCGATCGCGATTCAGCCACGATTTTTGGCCATGTGCCTGCAAGAAGTAGTAACAGGATGTAGTGTCACCGGGCCCACTGCTACGCGAATCCGTGAGTCAGCTTAGGACGTCAGGACAGTCCGGGAATGGATCAAGATCCAAGAAGATTGCCCACCCGTTATCAGTCGTTGGCATGGTCTGGAAAAGCTCTTCGCCCTCGGCTCGCCAAGTTTTCCACGATCGAGGCTCGATGCGAGCAATTCGAGTATCTGGGTCGGGGATCCCGAATCGCAAATGCAATGATGCCGGCCATTCGGTTTCTTCGTTCGCATATCCTATACGAATGTCGAAAGGAGCGAGCCACATGTGATTTCCATGTCGATCTGAGTAAATCGCAGTCCCGGCAAAATGAACGGTTGACGTGTTTCCTCGTGCCAATCTTAAGTGGATGCCATCACTCCAGAACTCATGGATACTCATGTCGGGCGAATAGTTGAGCCACCCCTGAATTCGATACTCAAGTGCACTGCACAAGCGTTGGAGATTCGATTGGTGCGAATCAAACGCACCATCTGGGTTGCGAACCCACAAACGAACTATTCGCGCCAATTGCTGCTCGTTGTTCGAGCAATTGTCTGGGTGGCAATCTTTGGTAGTGGGATTCTTCATGTCGAAATAGCGGCGAAACGCACAGGAAATCGCTTATTCCCAGCGATAAATGAAAGCCAGGATGGTGCCCGGGGAGCCGACCTGATAAAGACGAACCGCGCGAACGCCGTAGGCTGTACAACCCTTAAGTCCTACCACCAATTGACTTGCGTAGCAAACCACGTAAGATAGTGCCTACTTAGCAGGTGCAAGACCGGCCAAAGGATATGCTGTTTTCGATTCCAAGAACTCAGCGATCGGACCGGATCTTTCTTCGAATGGTTGCCCCGCGGCTGAACGCCGACGGCGCTGACTTTCGCGATCGATTTTCTTGCCCCTCTGGCAAGAACGCCCCAATTAGTTTTGCATCGGGCACACTTTGAACCGTCGGCGCTAGCCGCTGGTATCGTCGATTGTGCGTACAACAGCTGCGGCTCGCGCCGATCGGCTCACGTTTTGTTGACTTCGAATCCAATAGGAAAGAGACCACTTTGTCGAAATTTGAAAACTTAAATCTGGCCAATTGTCTGGTGCGCGCCCTCAAAGAGAAGGGCTACGAGACACCTACGCCAATCCAAGCAGACGCGATTCCGCCGATTTTGAAGGGGCAGGATCTGGTGGGCTGCGCGCAGACGGGCACCGGCAAGACGGCGGCGTTTGCGATCCCCACATTGCATCGGCTGCTGACGACTGGGAAACGCAATGCTACGGGCGGCAAAAAGCACAAGCTCATCCGCGCGCTAGTGCTCGCGCCGACGCGCGAACTGGCCGTGCAGATTGGCGAGAGTTTCTCGGCCTACAGTCGGTTTTCCAAGTTGCGACATGCGGTCGTCTATGGCGGCGTGTCGCAGATCCCTCAGGTTCGCAAACTGCGCGCCGGCGTCGATTCGTTGATTGCCACCCCCGGACGATTGCTCGACCTGATCGAACAGGGCCACGTTGATTTGAGCAACATCGAAGTTCTCATCTTCGATGAAGCCGATCAAATGCTCGACATGGGATTCATTCCAGACTTACGTAAAATCGAAAAGCACTGCCCCGACAAACGGCAAACCTTGATGTTCTCGGCGACCATGCCCCCCGCAATTCGCAAGCTCGCCGGAGAGTGGCTGCACAAGCCCGCTAACGTGCAAACGGCACGCGTGTCGGCACCGGCGGCGAACATCCACCAGTCGGTCTACTTCGTTGAGCGGCGGCAAAAAGCGCGTCTGCTGGAATTGCTGCTCAACAGTTCTGCGACGGGACGGACGCTCGTGTTCTCGCGCACGAAGCACGGCGCCGACAAAATCGTGAAGTTCTTGCACAAGGGAAAGATCCGCGCTGCCGCCATCCATGGCAACAAGAGTCAGTCCGCGCGCCAGAAAGCATTGGCGCAGTTCAAATCACCGTCACCGCCCGTGCTGGTCGCCACGGACATTGCCGCCCGCGGCCTCGATATCAGCGACGTATCGCACGTGATCAACTACGATCTGCCGGAAACTCCCGAGACCTACGTTCATCGCATCGGCCGTACTGCGCGTGCCGGCGCGTCGGGCCAGGCGGTGTCGTTTGTCACTTCCGACGCTGTCTACACCTTGCGCGGCATCGAGAAACTCACCCGACGAAAAATCGACGTCGCGACCGACCACCCCGAACTTACCAGCGACGTCGCGCCCGCACCGACGGTTGCCCAAGGCAAGTCATTCCGTCGTGGATCCAAAGCGCCGTGGAAACAACGTCGGCAGACCACCGCAACGAGCAAGAGCGATAACAAGAATCGGCGCGCCGGTAAGCCGGATCAGCCATCAGCCGCGGGTGCTGTCTCGAAGGGCAGTGCAAAGAGAAAAAGACGCCGTCCTGCGGGTCGAAAGTAGCAACCGAGTTAGGTTACAATCGCTGCAGCCTTCAAATTCTCTATTCTCGCGAGGGATTCCGAAATGTTTCGACGTGCTCATTGGCTATTCCTAGCTGCCTTGCTGACTTCTCCCGCATCAGCTGCCGAGGAGGAATGGATTCAGCTGTTCAACGGCAAGGATCTGAACGATTGGACGGTGAAGATCAAGAGCTACGAGTTGGGTGACAACTACGGCGACACGTTTCGCGTTGAGGACGGGATCCTGAAGGTGTCGTACGATCAGTACGAAGGCCGCTTTCGCGGTCGGTTCGGACATTTGTTCTACAACAAACCGTTTTCCAACTACATTCTCCGCGTCGAATACCGCATCGTGGGCGAGCAGTATCAGGCGGCTCCGGGTTGGGCAATTCGCAACAGTGGTGTGATGCTGCACGGGCAGACGCCCGAGTCGATGGAGTTGAAGCAGGACTTTCCAGTTAGCGCCGAAGCTCAATTGCTGGGTGGCGACGGCACCAACCCCCGCCCGACAGCCAACCTCTGCACGCCCGGCACCAATGTCGTGATGAACGACAAGCTGCATCTCGACCACTGCACCAGTTCGACGTCCGAGACGTATCACGGCGACCAGTGGGTAAACGTGGAGATCGAAGTACGTGGCAACGGCGTCATCCGACACAAGATCGACGGCAAGACGGTCCTGGAGTACTCGCAAGTCCAGCTCGACGAGCGCGACAAGTACGCGAAGAAGCTCCTCGACGGCAACGCTGACAAGATGGTCTCCGGCGGCACGATCTCGCTCCAGTCGGAAGGACACCCCGTTCAGTTCCGCAAGGTGGAGTTGAAGGAGCTTCCGGAGTAGCATCGAACTGTGAGTCGCTCGAACCGACAAGTTGCTCGCTTGATTGAAGAGCTCGTCCGCGGCGTGCAGACCGGCAAGATCAAGCTGCGTTGGATCGTGCTGTTTGTCATCTTGGCGGCTGGGTACTTCTTGCTGCAGCCGATGCTGAACGAGAAGCTGGGCGCCGACTTGCCTGGCTTGAACGATGTTGCCGATAGTCCGCAAGAGTCGCAGCAGACGCGGCGTCGGGATTCCGCACAGACTTCCGAAAGCACGCCTGCTACGCACTCAGCCACGTCGGATGAACTACAAGAGATTCTCCGCAGCGATACACGTCGAGTTTATACGTCTCGCGCAGGTCTGCGTTACACCGGCGGTAGCCTGCAGGGGCATCGACTAAAACACTTGATGACGCACGCCCGCGACCAACCCGATCGTGCGGGGCAGCACGGCGTGTTCGACACCGATGACGTGGCGGAAATCGTGTCGTTGGTCGACGAAGCCTATTTGCAAGCCCAAGCGGGCCGCGACACTCGAACACAACGCGAGGAAGAACGAACCGTGTACGATGTGAACATGCGCAGGCGCGTCGGTTACATCGGCGGCCAAAGCGGTAACCGTCGAAATCGACCGGCGGCGAAGCACATCAGAATAGTGGTCGAAGGGGATCGGCTGATTACTGCGTTTCCATTACGTCCGTGACGGAGGACCTATAGCGATCGTTGTGACCAGAGGCGGTTTCAATATTCCTCTCCCCTTTGGGGAGAGGTTAGGTGAGGGGCGAGTCTACTGAAGAGTCAAACCCTCCCCTAGCCCCTCCCTACAAGGGAGGGGGATTAATGAAACTGCATCTAAAATAAATGGGAGACAACGGAGAGGTGCTGCACATGATTGCTGTCCCCCGTTCTCTCTGCTTCCTTCTGTAAAATCCTATCTGTTGAAAATCACTTAGCGCCACACATGTCAGACCAACAGCAAATGCACTACGTCGGCTACTGTCGCATCTGCGGCACGGGTCTGCTCGGATTGCGCGAGTGCGGTAGCTGTGGTGAGGTCGTTGTGCTGTGCGACGAATGCGACTCAGTTTGGACGGACGGAGATTTCGCGGCGAAGCCGACGTTTGCCGGCGAGAACGACCTGCCGTGTCCGTTCTGCGAGTCTTCGCTGCTGCGATCCCCGTCGCGTTGGGCGACGAAATCCAAGATTGACAAGCTCGCCTGGTTGCAGACGTCGTTGAAAGCGGGCGATGTCGAAGTGAAACGGAGCGCGACGCTCGGTGACGAAGCCGACGAGGAGAAGAATTCAGAACCTCGATAGTTCTGCCGTAACCAATCGTCCGGTTCGGACGCCAAGAATCACGGCTACTGTCCGCCGCGAGCCTGCTCGATTCGTTGCAGAATTCCACGCACGTTCGGATCGTCGGGGCGCAACTCGTTCATCTTGCGTAGGGCTTTGGCCACTTCGTTCCAGCGCTCTTGTTTTTCGCAAATCAAAGCCAGCGCCAACCAGTTGCTATAGTTATCGGGCCCCAGTCGGCAGGCATCCTCCAGCGCGACGCGGGCCTCGTCGTATTCGTCGATCAAGTAGAGCAGCATACCGCGTTGATAACGAATGTCTGCGCTGTCGGGCATGAACTCGTAGTTGCGCGCGAGCAGGTCGACTTCCTCTGATCGGAGCTTTCGTATCGCTTCGGGGTTGCCACCTTCCTGTTCCATCACTTGCGCCAATCGGTCACGCACACCGGAGAGGTACGGCTCCTGAATCATCGCGCGGCGCAGGTACTTGATCGTCGCCCGGTTGTTGCCCTCCGCCTGACTTATCGCAGCCAGATTGAGCTGCGCCGCGGCACGTTCCTGCATCACTTCCTGAGCGGCCCGATACTCCACCACCGCCTGTCGTAGAGCATCGCGAAATTCGGGCACGAGGAGCTGTTCCGACTGCCCCACCATTCTTCGCGCCGCTGCCAGACGCACCAAGCGAACACCATCCTGCAGCTTTTCGGCGACCAGTTTGGGGAACTTAGCAAGAAACTCGATCGACAGCGCACGCAAACCGGCCGTCCGCACCAGCGGGTTGGAATCGTCGAGCGCTTCACGCGACATGCGGCGTGATTCGACCGAATCGTAGTTGGCCAAGAGTTCCAGCGCCGTCGCGCGTACGATGTCGGGCACATCGAGTCGTTTGAGCAGCTCAAGCAGCTGTTGTTCACCTTCCTCGTCGCCTCGTCGGCCGGCGGCGAGCGCAACGCCGTAGTGCGGATCGTCGGGGCGACGATCGCCGTACCACTCACGCACCGCGTTGGCCGCCCACTCGCTGGTTTCCTCCGGCTTGTCATGACAGTTATTGCAGGCGTTGGGGGTGCCGAGTTCCGCGCTCAGATCAGGACGCGGAATGCGAAAGCTATGGTCACGTCGTCCGTCGATCACCATGTAGTTCTGCTCCATCATGTGACAGTTCACACACTGGGTCGCAGCTGAATCAACGTGATGGTGATGCGAGGGGGAATCGTATTTGCCCGGTAGGTGGCATTGGGCGCAGAGTTGATTGCCTTCGAACTTCAGTTCGAGCGAATGTGGATTGTGACAATCGGTGCAGCGGACATCTTTGGCGTACATCTTGCTCTGCAGGAAAGAGCCGTAGACGTACACCTCATCCAGAATCTGCCCGTCGGCGTGATATAGGCTCTCGCGCAGCAAAGCCGGATCGAAGTGATCCATGTACTTGTCACCGGCCCGATAGTCAGCGTGAATGTGCGTTCGGCGTGAATGGCAAGGAGCGCAGGTTTCAATCTGTTTGTCGGATGTGCCGCCTTTCAGCTTAACCAGGCCGTAGCCATGATTGCGATCCCAAAACAGCGAGTTGCTGTTGGCCAGTTCGACGTGGATACTCGCCGGTCCGTGGCACATTTCGCAGCTCACGTCGATTTCGGTGAAGGTCGTACTGTAGGTGTTCTTCTCGGGATCAAAGTTCTTCTGCAGATTGGTCGAGTGGCACTCGGCGCACATCGTATTCCAGTTCTGACCGATGCCGGTCCAGTGCAGTGGATCGCCGGGTTCAATGCGCTCGTCGAGCACGTCGGGCGGCGTGACGTAAAACCACTCGTTCTTCACCGTGTCCCACGACACCCGGAGCACTTGCACGCGACCGTCGGGGAACTCGACCATGTACTGCTGCATCGGTTCGCAACCGAAGGTGTACTTGATCTCAAAATCCTGGAACTCGCCGTCGGGCCCCTCGGTGTTGACGAAGTACTTGCCATCGCGGCGGAAGAATCGCGTGGTGACGCCGAAACGCGAGAAACTGCTGTCGTTGAAATCTCCCAACACCGACGTTTCGCTAGGCAACTCCATCGCCCGGTCGTGATGCGAGCCGTGCCACTGATCCACCTGGTTTGCATGGCACTCGGCGCAAGAATTGCGCCCGACATAGGTCGCCTTCGCCGTCACGGGTAACGCGGAGTACCAGTCGGCAAACACGAATGCGCCGAAACCAAACAGTACTAGTCCGCAAAGAAGGAGCGAGCGATGCCGCAAGACCGTTGAGTTTGCCATCAGCTCGAATCCAATCACCGCCAGCGAGGCCAACTCACGATGCTCGACCTCAAAGCCCTGATTATATCAGGAACTGATTCGGCCCGATACAACCGGATCGACGGAGCCAGATCGCGACCTGCGCGCGGCCACACGCTCGCACTGCCTGCGAAGGCGCGCCGTTTTCCTGAGCCCTGTCGGGCGCGTGTCATCAATGGTGAGTCGCTGGATGAGTCAGTCGCACTCGACAACGAGCGAGCAGGATTTGCCCGCCCAAGCTTCAGCAGGATTGCATGAGAAATGCGTTCGGTCAGCATGCCGTGTTGCTGGCACCACAATTAGCCCTTCCCATCGGGTATGTCCGAGAGGAGCATGATCGATGTTTCATACAACACTTCGCAGCCTGCTGCTTTGTTTGATCTTGGTCCCTGTCAGCATAGCGAGCGCCGGGAACGCACCTCCGCGAACCGATCCCGGCGACGGGACATTCTCAGTCGACAAAGGGTCGTTGCTCGATGCCAACAGGTTTTACCAGGAGAACACCGCGAACCGAGTGGACTCGATCGATCCTCCCGGCTTGCTCGACGACGGTCTGAATTCAGACGACATCGATGCCTTGAGTCTGGGAACTTCCAACGGCTTCCAGTTGGGCTTCTCGGTAACGCGGAATTCCACAGGCCTGGCGAATACCGACAGCCAGCGCGAGTACCTCAAGGTTGATGGTGGCAACGGCGCGCCGGCGGACCTGTTTCTCGGCGAACAGCTGGGCAACATCCGCTTCGGTACCAACGCCATCGGAACCAACATGCTGCACACCGATGCCCCGATGTTCAAGCTGCAGGAGGGGGAGTCGCAGAGCATCGACGGCTACGACTTCAACGATGTCGCTGGATTCACGACGGCGGTGGTCTCGTTTAGCGCTGACAGCTCTCTCCTCGCGAACTTGCCAGGAGGAACGTTACCAGGTGGTGGCTACACCGGCGGCGACCTGTTCACGCTCGATCTTAACACCGGCGTCCCGACATTGGCTCTGGCTCACACGCAACTTGGTCTCGACCCCGAGGATGACATCGATGCGCTGGTTGTCGGACCGACTGGACAGGTGGCGTACTCACTTGGATCAGGCTCTCCGACCACCATTCCGTTTGGACACAGTCCAGCGCACGTTTATGAATCCTTTCCAGGCGACGATGGCCTTCCGGTGCCCACGGTTGTGCTCAACAGTCGGCAAATCGGACTAGCCGTAGGCGATGACCTCGACGCGATGGACCTGACATTCTCACACCACGCGACGCAACCAATCTTTAACGAGCAGCCGTTCGAGTTCGAAGGCGGTGCCCTGTTCCCACAGCAAGTTCCCTTCCAGATGGCCGGATTGCCCCAATTGTCGGGAGCAAACATGCACTTCCATGCGCAAGATGGAGATCTGTTTCAGGCGATTGCCTGGCCACTTGAGCAGATCTTCGATTTGCCAGAGGCGATGATTGCGATCGAGGGCCAAGCGCCGGTCATCTTCGATCCCTTCGTGCCATTTCAGTTTCCTGAAGGCGGCGTGGCGTCGTTTTCCATTCTGTTCGATGCGGACGGCCCCTCTAGCGAAGCCGTCAGGGATCTGGATTTCTTGCTCGACTTCGCCGGTCAGGGTCCAGGAACCAACTACGATTTCACCACCGATTTCGTTCCCGCAGTTCGTTCCGCCGACCTCGATGCTGACGGAGACGTCGATCAACATGATCTGGCGGCACTGCGTGCCGGTTACGGAACCGAGTACAACGGCGATGCCTTCCTCAATTGGCAACGCCAATACAATGCCCCGACTGGAGCGATCACGGCAGTCCCCGAACCGACGACGGCAACTTTTGTTTTGCTGGCCCTTGCCGTCAGCCAAAGCTGCGGTCGACGCATACGCCGTTGAGGCCAACCAAAGCGAGCATTGCGAGACCGTCATCAGCCGAGCTGCTGCACGCGTTCGGCTCGATCAATCTCGTTGAGCAGGTAGTCGTGGAAGATGACGAACGACTCGTTGGCCACGAGCTTTTCGCCCATCAACTGATCGAACGCTTGCTCGTGAATCGCACGTAGTGCATTAAGCCGATCGCCGCCCGTGAGTTGCGCCGCCGCACGCACCTCGCGATACAACTGATCAATCCGTTCCTTTTTGACGTCTGCCAACCAGTGCACGAACAAACGAATGAGCGACCACAAACCGACCGCCACTGTGATTCCAAGGGCAATGACCTCGGCGTATACGACCAGGAACGAAGGATTCTCGCGATGATAGAATGCTTCCGCGCCCGGGTGGAATGGGATCGAAAGCCGTACGCTCGCATCCTCTTGGCTCAACGTGAGCGGGGTTTCCTCGCCAACGACCAGCTGGTTGCGGTGACTAAACAGCCGTCGGGTTACTTGCCGGACGACGTTGAATTCCGCAGCATCCGAAGCGACCAGCAACGCACTCACGCCAATCGTCTGGGCCGGCGCTTGCGGTCGTCGACCATACAGACGCGCCGGTAGCAATTCCGGCTTGAACCTTGGATGCAGAGTCGCAAACCCATCGGCCGCACTACCACTGAGCGGCCCATCGCCGAGTGAGACCAACCGCACATTCCCATCGTCCATCAGCTCATCAGTTGCCGCGGACCCCGGCGCTGAAAGCACAAACGCCGCGTCGAGTTCGCCTGCAGCAAACTTCTGTTTCAAGTCTGCAGTTGCTAGCCGTAGCGGTGGCGACTTCAGCGGCACTTCGAAATGGTCGAGTAGCATCTTGGCCACTTGGCTGGTGCCGCTGCCCTGCGGGCCGAGTGACACGTTTTCCAGGTTCTCCAGCAGCTCAAGCGACACTTGCTCGTTCGGCTCGGTCAGGTCGGCGCGAACCAACACATGCAAAACCTCGTCATATAAGCCAGAGATCATCCGCACGTGCTCCGACGCGTCGGCGTTGCTTTGCACGAACGCAAAGTCCGCCTCGCCGCGATCGAGCAACTCGACGTTCTCCGCGCTGCCAGCCGAGGTGAGCAGACGGAACTCGTGCTGGGGTCCGAGTTTCTCGTTGAGCAGGGCAGCCAATTGCTGGCCGAGTTGATGGTAGTTGCCGTCCGGATCACCCGTGGCGATGGTCCATTGTCGGTCTCGCTGGAAGTAGCCGAGTTGCCACACCACAATCCCGATAATCAATCCAGCGACCGAAAGCATGGCCGCAAATTCGGCGTAAAGGCGAAAGCTCTTCATCTGTTCCACGCGGCTCCGCCGCCCCTCTGGTCCAAAAGGAATACAACGGTTAAACTGCTAAGCTTAGCATTTTTCGCACTTACGGCGGAGTAGCTCAGTTGGTTAGAGCAGCGGAATCATAATCCGCGTGTCGGGGGTTCGAGTCCCTCCTCCGCTACTTTTGTCTCTGGAGTAGAGTTGCCGAAACTTGCAAGGTGTTGAAGCACAACACTTTCTTTCGATTCGGTCTTTTTTATGTGCGACTGAAAACAACCCTGTGCGCGCACAGACTGCGCCGGATTTTGCGCCGCCTTGAGGAAATGCTCATCAGTTACCTGCAAGTAATGTTTCGCGGCGACCGCATTTGTGTTACCAATCCAATCGCAGACCACATGCTGCGGGAATTGCTCAGCCAGCTCCGTCTGCCGAGTGGATCGAAGATTTTGAAATAGTTTGGGCCAAGGCTCCAGGCCGGCGCGTCTGATGATGCGTTGCAGCTGAGTGCGCAAGTTAACGTTACTGCCGCGGTAGCGAGTGAATACGTAGACTGACCCCTCGCTCGCGGTCTCAAATGCTTCTTCTAAGTATGGTCGCAGTTCAGCAAAAATTGGGATGATCCTTGAAGCTTTACCCACATGATGTTCCGTTTTGATGCTTGGAATCCTGAGTCGTCCATTCTGCCAATCGACACAGTCCCAAGTCAGAACTAGGTGTTCGGATGGACAGCGTAGGCCACCGAATCGGCATAAGGCGAAGATCAGTCTCCATTCAGCGTCAGGGCAGGCATCAAGTACTTTCGAGGCAACTTCTTGGGTGACGAAGTGGAACCGTTCCGGATTGGCTTGTACAGTAGATTTCAGATCTGAAAATGGATTTGAATCGAGGTACCTATTGCGAACAGCGGCCGTGAATAGTTGTTTAGCAATCTGTGTGTGCTTTCGTACGGTATTCTCGCTGAGACCTCTTTTCACAAGCGCAACCCGCCACTCGTCTGCCCCTCCAGGTGTCACTGCCTTAAGCAAACATTCAGCTCCGAAATGCTCGACAAGATAGTCTCTGGTCGCATTGAACTTGACGATAGTTCTAGGCTTCAGATCGGCTCGACCCACTACGTAAGAATCGATGAAAGCGTCGAGCGTCGCAGTTGCCTTCTTCTCAACGAGGCCGGCAGTGGCCAGTTTCTTCTCAAGCTTATCATCAATATCTGCCAACCATCGGCTCGTCTCATCGCTCTGTGAACTTCCTGACAGCTTCGCCGCAACCAGGTCCTCAACTCGCAGCTTCACAGCCTCGGCTTGCCGCTTGCTCATTTTTCCCAAACGGATCGTCTTTCGAAGGCCATCTGCGCCGACAAATTGAATTCTCCGTCGTCCGCCAGGATCATTCGCCAGTGATGCCATGTTTATCAGTTCCTTGTAGTTTCTGATTGCGTGCTGTCGTTGATTCT
>JANQQA010000269.1 GCA_028285205.1 Bythopirellula sp.
CCCGTGTGCATCAGCGCCTGCAGAAATGTGCCGGTCGTCAGCACGATGGCCCGTGCGCGATACGTCGCATCCCCGCGCACGGTCACGCCAACGATTCGCTTTTCGTTGCCAGCTTCCTCGACGAGCACGTCCTCCACAGCCTCTTGCCGTAAAGTCAGATTTTCTTGCGCCTCGACGATGTGTTTGATCTCAGCCTGATACAGCTTCTTGTCTGCCTGCGCGCGGGGCGAGTGCATCGCCGGCCCCTTGCGTCGATTGAGCATGCGAAACTGGATGCCGGTCGCGTCGATCGCGCGGCCCATCGCACCGCCCAGGGCGTCAATCTCACGCACGATCTGCCCCTTGCCTACGCCGCCGATCGCCGGATTGCAACTCATCTGTCCGACGGTGTCGCAATTCGTGGTGAGTAGCGCCGTCTTCGCACCCAACCGCGCTGCCGCAAGGGCTGCTTCGGTACCCGCATGGCCGGCACCGATCACCAGGACGTCGAATTCGTACGTATTTGAAGACATGCTCTCAGAATATCGCAATTGCCGCCGATCGGCTACGGATCGATATAATGGTTGACGGGGCGCGAGAGCACACTGAGGCGAAAAACAATGGGCGATTTGAGGAACCCAAAAGTAATTTGGACCAAGGGCGTCTTGTTCCTTTTTCTCGGCATACTGTCGTCAGGGATCCTGTGGCTGCGAACTCGCGATCTGCAAGTCGCGATGTTGCTCGGGATCGCGATCTGGTCATTCTGCCGCAGCTACTATTTTGCGTTCTACGTCATTGAGCACTACGTCGATTCAAAGTATCGCTTCGCTGGTTTGGGGCATTTTCTTCGCTACACAACCAGCAAGCGGATGCCGAAAGAGATCGATTGATCCACCGCAAATGTGGACCACCTCACAGAATGACAATTGCCGGATCGGTAGTCTGAGTAGGTCTGCCAACCCCATTCGCGAAGTGGACCTATGTCGGATCACGAACAACTCGACGCTGAAAGTGCTGAGCCTTCGTCGTGGGAGCTTCCCACTGAGAATAAGGTGATTGCCGAGGAATCGGCAAGCTCGTTTTCCGTGTCGCGGGTGTTTGCCATCGTTGCGGTCACGATGCTGCTGATTGCACCGACGCTCTATGCGCTTGGCAGCGCTGGCCATCTAGACGAGCCAAAGCGGCGCTGCAACTGTTCGCAGGGCTCCGGCCATAGAGTGTCCAACGAGTTTGATCTCAGCAATGCCGCCATCCCCGTCGACGAAATCCGTAGCGGCGGACCGCCAAAGGACGGCATCCCTGCGATCTCCGACCCTACGATGATCGCTGCTGGCGAGGCGAACTTTCTCAATCCGACCGATCGCGTAATTGGCGTCGTCAACGGGGATGTGGCTCGCGCCTATCCACTCGCCATTCTCAACTACCACGAGATCATCAACGATCAACTCGGCGAACAACCGGTGGCCGTATCTTATTGCCCGTTGTGCGATTCGGTGTCGGCGTTCGATCGCACGACGTCCGTTGGTGTGCGGGAGTTCGGCGTGTCGGGACTGCTCTACAACAGCAACGTGCTCATGTACGATCGCAACGATTCGACCGAGAGCCTCTGGTCACAGCTCAAACGGGAATCGGTCGCGGGCACACAAGTCGGGGAACAACTCCGACTGCTCCCCGTCGAGCTCACGACGTGGGCGGAATGGCAAACCCGGCATCCGACGACCACGGTCATGTCGAACGAAACAGGTCATCCGCGCGACTACACCGGTGCTCCGTATGGTCGGTATTTCAGCTCAGACAGTCTTATGTTTCCGGTGGACCAAGCCGACGCTCGCTTTCCCAACAAGCAGCGCGTGCTGGGCGTTCTGGTCGACGGCAAGTCGCGCGCGTATCCGAGTTCCGCGTTCGACGTGCAAACCACTCGCATCGCAGACAAACTTGTCGGCAAGCGAATCGTCATCGAGTTCAATCCCGACACCGAGAGCCTACGCGTCGCAGAGGCCGACGAAGGTGTGACGTGGATGTACTCGTTCTGGTTTGCCTGGTACGCCATGTATCCAGAAACGAGCGTTTATCATCATTCGCAGTGACGCCGTCGCTACGGCCGCCGGAACCGGAGCAGATAGTTGTCCTCGAACTGCTCGACGTCGATCTCCTCGACGAATTCAAAACCCGCGTCTTCGATCTCCTGACGAAACACTTCCTTGCCGGCACGGACGTGCCCCAGCGTCCATTCCGACGACTTACCAGGGATCCGCTCAAAGTCAATGACGACTAGCTGCCCGCCAGACTTCAGCGCCCGCAACAGCGATTGCAGAGTCGCACTGGGGTACTCGAAGTGGTGATAGGTGTCGCAGATGAACGCGCGATCCACCGAGTTAGGTGCCAGACGAACACTGCGATCCGTGCCTAGGACCGTCGTGATGTTGACGATCTTATCCTCGCGCGCCTGTTGTTCAATGTGCTCAATGAATTTCGGTGCGATGTCCACGGCGAAGACTTTGCCCGTCGGACCGGTCTCCTCCGCGAACAGACGACTATAAAAACCCGTGCCCGCGCCAATATCAGCCACGGCCATGCCAGGCTCGATTGCCACGATCTCTAGCACTCTCTCACGGGCGGCATAGACTTCACGACTCTCAATCTCGAACCGACCTAGCCACTCGCTCACGTCGAGTTCCGGATCGAGGAAGCGCTCATTGATACCAGGCTTAACGCTTGAGGATTCGCCGTCGCCTTGCTGCGTTGTCTCCTCGTCGACCGACGACTCAGCCTGCGGTGCCTCGACAGCGGTTGCCGCAGCCTGACCGCTTGCTTCAGGCCCCAACTGCGTAGATAGGGCAAGAAGCCCTAAAAACCAAACTAGCCGATTCATCGTCGTCTCCCAGCGAGTGAAACCTCGATTGTATCAGGCACGTTCGATTCGCCTAGTCGGCTGATTCGAGGCAGTATCATGGCTCAGCCTCGCAGGGTGAGTGCAGCTCTGCTCGTCTACGTCCGCACCTTGATCGGCGCGATCATACCTGGGGAGACGCTCGCAAGCCGCAGGCGGTCAGAGTGCAACTGAGTTTCGTCAAGCACAACTCCAAGTCGTGGACCGCACATGAACTCGCTACTGGCGATTTCCTGCCTCGTCGCTGAACTCCGGCAGCGGAAGTTTCTCCGCCATCTCGTGGGCAGCTTTCGTCGCTGGCATCCAGCCGACTTGCCTTGTGAATTGGTGAAAGAGCTGCACGATCTGTGCTGTTGGCAGCTGTGTGTTAGCTTGAGGCGCAATGAGCAGCGGCCCGTCAGCGCTGCTGACCAGTTGTCCCGATTCATCACCGCGAATCACTAACCCGTTTCGGCTCAGGTCGAACCGTGCAGTGAGCTTCTCGAATGGGACCAATTCGCTGTTGGACGTCGATTGTCCCAGTGCTGGTCCCGCTGTGCACAGCAGCTTCTTTTGCATATCGATCAACACGGAGTACGTCGCCGCACCGCCGTCGATGCCTATGCTTCCGCGCGCTAACTCCAGACTGTTGGACTTCCAAACAACTTGCTCCAAGTCAATTTCCGCGAGTCCTTGGAGTTGATGTGAGTCATCGCTCGACCATTGCCGCACGTCGACCTGGCTGAGATTGCCGGTCAGTTTTCCGTGCAGATCGTCGTTCGAGTTCTGGACGTCGAGAACGCCTGTGAAATTCGCATCGCCGCAACATCTCACGCCGGGGACTAACTCGCCGATAAGCCACGCAGGCAGTGATGCCTGTTGCGCGCCGATGATTCCGCGGACCCCATCGTCGTCCGCCTTGATGTCCACCTTGAGAGAGTTGCCGGTCAGGTCGTCGGCGGTGATCCTAAACACTCGACCGTTCGATTGGCTACGAATCGACAGATTCGCAAGCTGCAACGCGGGCCACTTCGGACTGGTGATCGTCAGCTGATCGGCAAGCAACGCGAGTTCGATCGCTCGCCCCGCGGACAGCCAAGTCTTCAGCGCCGTCAGTAGATTCGCAAGCTCACTGGCCTGTAGCTCCAACACGTCCGCATCAAGCAACAAACGGCCCCCGTCGCGTTGAACGGTGATGCGGTCGATCGAGCCGAGTTCCGCACCAGTATGTAAGGCTGCCAGTCGAACCTGTGTGAGCACCTTCTTACCCGGCAACGGCTGCGAGATGTCCGCCAACTCCGCGCGCAGATGCAAACTGCTCGCCAGCGTGTTCTGCCAATCGCGTTGTCGCCAGGGGCGATTGCAGTAAGCGATCCCCGCCAACGTCAACAACGTCGGCACCACGCACAGCACCAAAAAACTGACACGACAGACGCGACGTTGGGTTGTTTCGTGTAGGGTGAACATTAGGGGATGAAGCGATGAGTGCTTTGGAACTATGACCTATGAGCTATGAACACTTCAGGAGCGATGATCTATTAGCGATGAACGATGAAGTTTCTGGGTTGTCTTATTTCCTCTTACTTTTCAGTGTCTTTACCGTGGCGGTAAGCATGGCAAGGAGTTCGGAGGCTTCAGTCTGAAGCGAAGTAAGCAATTCCTGTTTAACGATCCCGCACTCAATCTACAGCTCTATCCAATAATCAGTTTCTTCTAGCTCTTGCAGCGCGACTTCGACCTTGCTGATGAACTCCGCGGTCGAACGTGATCGCTGTGCCTCGCGGTAGTGGGCTCCGACCGATGTCGCAGACCGCAAGAATTGTGTACCAATGACTTGAGCTTCCGTCGTCTTCGGCAGTGAAGAATAAAGTCGAACAACCCGAACGGCGAACGCCTTGGTTCTATCTCGCAAGTTAGACCCTCTGTTCCCGCTCTCATGTCCATTCATCGTTCATAGCTCATCGTTCATCGCTTCATGTCACCTTTCCTTCGCCATGTCCAAAAACAACTGATGCCGTGCCTTCATCTCTGTTAAGCTATCGCCGCCAAACTTATCGACGACCGCCTTGGCGATTTCAAATGCCACGACGTTCTCGACGATAACACTGGCCGCCGAAATCGCGCACACGTCGCTGCGTTCGTAGCTTGCCTGTTCTGGCTCTTTCGTGTCGAGATTGATTGATGCCAGCGGTTTAGCCAGCGTGCTAATTGGTTTCTTGGCCGCGCGAATCACAATCGGCTGGCCGTTGGTCATTCCTGCTTCCAGTCCGCCCGCGTTGTTGGTTGGACGTGAATAGCCCAGCGTCGGCGAGTCCTGTTGCGACTCGTCGTAGTGAATCGGATCATGCACTTGCGAGCCGGGACGACGAGCTGCTTCGAACCCCAGTCCGATTTCCACACCCTTGATCGCTTGCACAGCCATCACGGCTTTGGCCAGGTTGCCATCCAGCTTCGTATCCCATTGTGCGTGCGTGCCCAACCCGAACGGACAGCCCTCGACGCGCACCTCGATAATGCCGCCCAGCGTGTCACCCTCTTTGCCGGTCTTATCGATGAGTGCCTTGATTTCGGGATCACGATCCAAGTTGAGGCTGTATAACTCGCTCTGATCACGAATCGCCTTGAGTTCCTCCACGGTCCCTTCGACGGGCTCGATTCGCTCAGGACCGATTTCCAGCACATAACCAAACACCGTAATGCCAAACTCGGCCAACAGCTGCTTCGACAGTGCACCCGCGGCAACGCGCACCGCGGTCTCGCGGGCGGACGCTCGTTCCAACACACCGCGAATGCTGCCCAGATACTTGACCGCGCCGGTCAGGTCACCATGTCCGGGGCGTGGTCGGGGCAAGTCGTCGAGGCGCTCAAGTTTGAAGTCGCGGTTGATCACTTCCAGCGCGATCGGACTGCCCAACGTCACGCCCTTCCACACGCCGGAGCGCACATCGACCTTGTCGGTCTCGATGCGCTGCCGACCGCCGCGACCGTAACCGCCTTGGCGACGCTTAAGTTCCACGTCGATCAAATCGGTATCAATCGTCACGCCTGCCGGAAAACCATCCACCAGGGCCAACAAGGTCTTGCCGTGCGATTCGCCGGCCGTCCAATAACGCAACATGTTTCGAAGTCTTTTCCGATGTGCTAGCAAAAGCGATTCTTGTGCAGCGGAAGATTACGGACCTACCGCCCCCGCCGCAAGGCGAGCAAGCCCTCAATTCTACACTGGAGAACCATGGCGAGATAGGTAAGCCAGCGACGGTCGGTCTGGTCCGCCTTATGGCCGCAGGCCTCAATAACCGTAGCCTATGGCAATGCCATAGGAAGCGTTGGGCAGTCTGTTGTTTGGCTGTCAGCCTGAGCCAGTTGTAACCGCAGGATGAAGATGGCCGTCAGCCAACCTTTCGCGCCGCGGATCGGTCCCTTACCGTGCCTAGGGTCAGATCAATTGATGCTAGGTTACGCCTGGAGCGAACCTATCCTACGAACCTTCGACCTAACGTTCCTCGTATCGCGGACGTCAAACAAGCAAATCATCGGGTATGAATGGCGGAACACCATGCACTTGCAAGCCGTTCCGGCGAGCTAGATTGGCTATGCCGATTCCCCAGACGGAAAGCAGTTCGTCCTCGGTTTCTGCAAACCACGCAGATTGCTTGGCAAGTTTACTATGATCGGCTGCAATTCTCTGAATTCCGTCGTTTGCCATTTGCAAGTTGTCTTCTAGGATTGCCTGAAAAACATCGGCGAAGCCTTGAAACGCTAGGTAATCCTCCTCTTTACAGACCTGCTTGAACAACGAAAGCTTCTGTTTCATTGCATCAAACTCACGCAAGATGCAGTACTTGAGTGTGTAGCACAACGATCTAGCAAAATCATTGCTTCGTTTCTCGATCTCCGGCCTACCGCCAACTAGTACGGCAAGCTTAATTGAAACTTCCCAGTTTCCACTGGCAAGGGCCTCGAACACATCTCGGTAAGCAGTGACTGAAACTTCTGAGCCATCGAACGGATAGTCGATCTTGCCCGCTTCGTATTGCTCGAAGACGTAAATTGCGCACTCGGCGGCGTCAGTCATGTTCGTCCTGAATGAAGCAATATTGTGATGGAGAATGTACTGAGCTACGGCGAAGAAGTGATAATGGCCAGCGCTGTGTGTCTTCCCAGTCATTGTTGACACGTAGCCCTGTTCTCGCTCTTTCTGGCGTGCTCGCTCAGCTCGCATTACTAGCCTCACGTAGACAGTTTCTAACCGATCTCTAAATGGCATTACTTGGTTCCGATTAGTTTGTTGAACTGTTTGGGCCCAGTGAATTCCAACCGTAGCGTGTGAAAAAACACCGTGTAATCGCACCATCACGCGATTTGAGATGCGATGCCGCGGCAGGGGCACAGGACAGAATGTCCTGAATAGAAATCCTGGATCATACTTATTCAACCGTCCGCTTCAGCCACAAACTCTTCCATGACCTCCAAGTTCTCGACCCAGAGTACGAAATATGGCACATCGGCGGTTTTGCTCTTCAAGTAGAGTAAGAAAGGTTTGTCAAACACCATCTGCCGGAGCACAACATCGGTACCCAGGTTCAAATAGCCAAGGAAGGAATCGATCACGGCCCCCTTTTCGTCCAGGCGAAATCGAATTGTTTGAAATCCAGGAGGCGCTTCTGAAAACCACGAAAGCGTGTTTACGGTGAGCATCGGAACCACTAGTGCTTCGCCGTCCTGGATCTCCGCCTGTTCAGTGCCCTGCAGAGGATTGCGTTGTACGCGCTTCATCACCAGCTCCACTGTTGATTCGAGGCTCTGCTCTTGAGGGACTTTCGCCAGTATGAGTTCGTCCTCGTCAACCGCCGTATTCAGTCGAACAATGAAGTCGTCTTCGTTCTGGAAATCGATCACGGTGATCTGCTCTTTGCGCAAGGTCTGTTGTACTGTGCTCTCGTCGAATCGGCGATCACCAAAGCAGGCGACTTTAAATGTTCCCGTAGCCGAATAGAATAATAGAGGCTCTTTCAGGGGTTCAAACGCTTCCGGAAACGGCAGGCTTCTCTGGAAATGGCAGCCCCACCAATGCGCTTCGCCGCGTAATGCATCGAAAGACTCGCTTGTGGATGGAAAGTCCTCTGCAAGCTGACTCAGGATCTCGTCGGCGGTGCCATGCAGTACACGGTAGCTTCCCACGGGGAGCTCATCGGCAATGCGCTGCGTCGATGTTGGACTCCCTGTTGCCGCTGACGACTGTTTCTCAAACGACTCGGCGAACTTTCGGGTGGCGCAATAAACCACATTCATTCCGGCGGAAAGCTCTGTGGTTAGGTCCGATGCCACCACCGTTGAACGAAGCTCGCTCGCATCGACGAACGGCGGGAACTCGAAAGCCTGCGCTGGTATCCGCTCTATACCCTGTTCAGCTAACCATTCGTTAAACCTCTTCTCACTCTCGGTCGCGTCTTCCCCCGACTCCTGGCTACACGAGCAGAGAGAGAGCACGACTGCGCCGAGGCAGAAATAGCTCACCACTTTCGCGAATCTGCTTAAAGAACGCATCTGAACGAATGGGAGAGCCATCAACTCGCTCCGATTGAGTTTTCAGAAAAACAAAGCCGTGCATACATCTTACCGCGGACGTGAGAATTCGTCCTTCTTCTGGAAACTCCAAGATCGCCCGGAGTGCCACCGCTGGGCCTCAGTGCTGAACAAGACGAGAGTGGCAACCGCGCGAGTTCGGCGGCAATTAATTGAAAAGCACCCAACGGCTTACGCTTAGCGTTCGAATTTGCCAGTCAGCGGCGCGTTCGGCACTTTGACACCGGCGTCCTTTGCCTCATCATAAAGATTTCGAATCCGAAGACTATCGATGATATTAATCAAGGCGAAGTAATCACGAGTATCGTCGTCAGGTATGAATACAAACCGCACTCCTTTGTCTTGCATAAATCGGATGTATGCACGTTCGTCGCGATGAATTGGCCAACCTCTGTGGTCTGGAGTTCGATAGATCAGACAAGTCATGGTTATGGGCGGAGCCATGCCCTCCAGAGTCACTACCCGCGAAGGGTCAATTTCTGGCCCGTCGGGTACGAGTACGACTACCGCCAGTAGTCCGATAAGCACAGCGGGTAGAATCCAGCGTGACACGATTGTCCCCTCGCCACGACTACTTCCACCCAAACGCCGTCCCCGTAATCCGTTCGCAAGCCTCGATGTACTTCTCACGCGTGCCCGCGACCACGTCGGTGGGCAACTGGGGTGGTTCGCTGTTCTTGTCCCAGCTGCTGTTGCTCAGCCAGTCGCGGACGAACTGCTTGTCGAAGGACGGTTGGCCCCGTCCAGGCTGGTACTGATCGGCGGGCCAGAAGCGTGAGCTGTCGGGGGTCATCACTTCGTCGATCAAAATCAACTCGTTTCCGACCAGACCGAACTCGAACTTCGTGTCCGCGATGATGATGCCCTGCGCGAGCGCGTGGGCGGCGCCTCGTTGGTAGATTTCCAGGCTGCGGCGGCACAATTCCTCCGACAGTTCCGTGCCAACGATTTCGCACATCCGCTCGAACGAAATATTCTCGTCGTGATCGCCGATTTCCGCTTTGGTGGCGGGCGTGAAGATTGGTTCGGGCAGCCGATCGCTCTCGACCAGGCCCTGCGGCAAGTTGACTCCGCAGACGGCACCGTTTTGCTGGTATTCCTTCCATCCCGAGCCCGATAGGTATCCACGCACGACGCATTCGATGGGCACCACTTCGGTCTTACGCACCAAAATAGAGCGTCCGTCGAGCGGCTCAATGTCGAACTCCGCCGGAAGGTCGAATTTGTGGACGTCGGTCTCGATCAGGTGGTTGGGCACGCCCAGAAAGTTGAACCAGAAGTTGCTTACTTGCGTGAGTACGCGTCCCTTGTCGGGAATTGCCGTAGGTAGCACCCAATCGAACGCGCTGATGCGGTCGCTGCTGACCAGCAGCAGCCGATCGTCCCAACCGAGTGGATCAAGTTCGTAGACGTCGCGCACCTTGCCTCTGCGGAGTGGGAGGCCGGGCAAATTTGTTTCTTTCAGTGGCGTACTGAGCATGATTCCGTCTGCGTGTTGCCAGTTACGGAGCGACCCTTTCATCGGTTAGCCGCCAGTATAGTGCTCACCGTGGCAAACCGTCAGTCCCAACAGGCATCCCAAACTCTGGATTTAGCTGCTAAACTAGAGATCTACGTTTGATTTTAGGTGGGCGGCGTTGAATCGTTGGGGGCAAATTCATCGCTTTGGGGCTAATGCTGCCGAACGACTGCCGCGTTACGAGTACCGCTGGGAATATCCACATGGGACAGATGCGATTTCGCCTACACGATCGCGAACGTATCGCCCCCGGCGGACTCGATCGAATCTATGTGGCGGGTCTGGAAGAGATTCCCTGGTCGACGCGCGCCGGATGGGAGAACGATCACCTCGTCGTTGAGCGCGCGATCCCCGATTCCGGCTGCGTGTACATACCCTGGCAGGTCGACGGTGTGGGCACGCGAGTACTCAGCACCGCGACGCTGATGGAACGGCAGCGACCGTATCTGCTGGAAGTTGAGCTGGCACGAGGAATCATCCAGCGTATTCGCAACCGGCAGTTTATGTGGGAGTTGCTAGGGCTGACCCCCTCGGCGGAATTGAAGGAAGAACTGCAAGCCGCCACCCGCGAGTTTTCTCTCGCCGCGACGTCGCAAAACGAACCCGCGGAATCCGCCGTTGCCGCCAATCGTGCCATCGCCTTGGCGCTCTCCTCCGGCGAACATCTGGTGGCCGATTACGCCAAACAGGCGATCGCTGCGCGCAGGCGGCAGGCTCCAGTGGCCACCCTGATGGGGGTGAGTCTGGGCGACGAGACGCCCAGCGTTGCGCTGCGGCAACAGTTGGCCGACGCGTGCAACATCGTACAGTTGCCGATTGCGTGGCGCGCGGTGGAGAAGACCGAAGGGAATCGCGATTGGAAATCGACCGAGGTGCAACTCGGCTGGGCGCAGAAGGCAGGCCTTAAAGTGGCCGCCGGACCGCTTATCCGACTCGATGAGTTGGGCATGCCCGATTGGATGGTGTTGTGGGAAGGAGATTTTGAAAACCTGGCCCGCCTGATGCTGGAACACGTCAAGGCAACGGTTACGCGCTACGCCGGTCGCGTTCATCTCTGGCACGTCGCATCGCGTGTGAACACTGGCAGGTTGATGCAGCTGGAAGAAGAACAGCGACTGCACTTGGTCGCGCAAGCGCTGGAAGTCGTTCGACAGCTCGATCCGCGCACTCCGACGGTCGTTTCGTTTGATCAGCCTTGGGCCGAGTACATGTCCCAACAGGACGAGGACCTGGCGCCCTTGCACTACGCAGACGCGTTGGTTCGCGCTGACTTGGGAATCTCCGGGTTCGGACTGGAGGTCAACGCGGGGTTCCTCCCCGGTGGTAGTGGCCAACGCGCGACGTTTGAGCTGGGGCGTCTCCTGGATCAGTGGAGCATCTGGGGATTACCGCTGATGATGAGTATCACCACAGCCAGTTCGGCGGCAGCCGACCCGAATGCCCGCTTTTCGGGAGAAATTCATCTTGCCAGCGAGGGGGGGAATGATCCCCAACGTGATTGGGCCGCGTCGGTCTTACCGCTGTTGCTGGCGCGTTCTGCGGTGCAAGTTGTGATCTGGAACCAGCTTGCCGACAGCCATCCGCATGACTTCCCAAATGCCAGTCTGTTCGACGCGCGGAATCAAGCAAAGCCGACTCTCGGGCTGATGCGTGATCTACGCAAGTCGTGCTTGATGTAAGCAGCGACCGCACTCCAGCGATATCGCGCTATCGAGGTCGTGCTTGCTGGGTACCACGAACCGCGTCTTCGCGACTATCGAAGTGCGGCAACGCTTGATCGAGGCGGCACAGGTGCAAGGCCTCAGCGCATTGCGGGGTCAGGCCGCACAACCGAAGTGCTCCATCTTGATGCAGCACACGCTTGTGTAGCATCACGAGTTGCCCCATGAGAAAACTCGGCAAGAAGTCGACCTCGTGCATCTCGATGACGAGCCGGTGAATGAACTGCTGATTCATCAGTTCCCAAAGACGGTCGGCGATGCCGTCAAGATGTTCGTAGTCCGGTCTGAGTCGGACAAACAACCAGTCGGGACCTCGGTCCACGACTTCCAACTCGCCTTGATGCTCTACTTCGGCCATTGAATCGACTCCTTTATTTCGATTAGGCAACGTCTTCCACGACGAGATACGCCAGTGGCGGCGTCACCGGCGCTACCAGATTCTTGAATAGCAGTTCCGTCTTTCTTCATCTTAGGCAGAACGAAGAAACAAAAACAAGCGAGATCCTATCGAGAGCGCGACGCTGTTCACGAAGCACCAGATAGAACCTGTCCGCTCGTCATTGTTTGCTGCTTGCAACGATCAGGACATGCCGCAGCTCGTGTGCGGATGCGGCACACGTAAGTGCTCCAGATTGCACACTTGTGCTAGCTTATCGCGCGCGTAGCGCGCAATCTCAGCTGCTGATCATCTCGGTGATCGCTTTTTTTGCCACTTCCAGCGCTTCTGGGAGCTTGGCCGGCTGTTTGCCACCCGCTTGGGCCATGTCCGGACGACCCCCACCGCCGCCGCCCAAGACCTTGGCAACGGGTCGGACCCAGTTTCCGGCGTGAGCGCCTTTTTCTTGCAGGTCGTTAGACACTCCGGCAACTAAGGTCACTTTGTCGTCGCCTTCACAACTGGCCAACAGGACGGCGCTGCTGCCCGACTTTTGCCGGATTTGATCGATCAGCTGACGCATCAGATTGGCTTCAGCAGTCGGTGCCTCCGCGACCACAATCGTCGCGTCGCCGATGGTGGCGGCTTGTTCGAGCAGGCCATCTGCGGTGATTGGGCCCGCAGATGCTCGTTCCTGCAGTCGCTGCTTGAGCGATTCAAGTTCTTGCTTCAGACCTTCCACACGTTCTGGCACGGCGAGCGGCGCAACCGACAACAAGTGAGCTGAGTCCGCCAGAATCGTCTTCGCTTGAGCTGCGGAAATCTCGACCTCACCGACCTCGGTTTTGAAGCCCATCGACTCATCACCGAGCGTACCACCCGAGGCCAACAATTTCTTCAGTTCGCGTTGCTCAGACAGCAGATCTTCAAGCTTGCTTGTTAGAGCGATTGGCGAACAACCAAGGGATTCGGCAGCAGAGTTGAGTGCCTGCATCGTCTGCGCGGCATGCTCCGCAGCGCGTCTGCCCGTGAGCGCCGTAATTCGCCGAGTCCCGGCGGACACTCCCTCCTCACTCAGAATCTCGAAGGCTGCGACCTCCTTCGAGTTATTGAGATGAGTGCCGCCGCAAAGTTCCTTGCTGAAGTCACCGATCGACACCATGCGGACGGGGTCGGGGTACTTTTCGCCAAACAGCATCATCGCGCCTTGTTTGCGCGCATCGGCTAGCGGGAGTGTTTCCCAACGAATCGGAGCCGACTCAGCAATCCGGCTGGCCACGTCTTGAGTGATAGTCGACAGTTGCTCACCGGTGACGGGGCTAAGGTTGGTGAAGTCGAACCGCAGCCAATCTTCGTCGACCTTGGAGCCTTGCTGTTGTGCGTGCTCGCCAAGCGTTTTGTGCAAGGCGTTGTGCAGTAAGTGCGTGGCCGAGTGAGCGCGGCGGATTGCGTCGCGACGCGTCGTGTCGACCGTTGCGGTGACTTTGGCACCGGTGGGCATCACGCCGCTGGTCAAATGCCCGTTATGAATCAGCAGATGCCCATCCTTCTGGGTGTCGAGCACCTTGAATGCGAAGCCCTCACCAACGAGCGTGCCGCTGTCGCCGACCTGGCCGCCGCTTTCGCCATAAAACGGCGTGCGATCGAGCACCACGCGAACTACCGTATCGTGGCCGACTTCCTGCATCTTGTCGCACAAGCGTTCGTTGGGCGGTGCGCCGCCCACAATGCCGACGATCGTCGCCTCGGCTTCGGTTGTTTCATAGCCAAGGAACTCGGTCGAATGGACTGCCTGTTTGATGGAAGCGATGGGACCCTTGGTAACCATCCCAATGCCATCAGTTGAGCCTCCTGGTCCGCCATCGATCGTCGTATGTTTCTTGAGTGCCCTGCGAAATCCATCCCAATCGAACGCTAAGTTCCGTTCCGCAGCGATGGTCTCAAATAGTTCAGGCGGAAAGCCAAACGTCTGATAAATATCGAAGGCCAATTCACCACTTACAGCGGTGCGGTTTTCGCGGCGCATCTCATCGAAGACGCCTTCGATGCGACTCAAGCCACTCTCGATGGTGCCCAAGAAGTTCTCTTCCTCACTCTTGATCGCATCGTGAACGCGCTCGGTTGTCTCCTGCAACTCTGGGTACGCCGAATCCATTGCGTCCGCCACGGACTGTACGAGTTTACATAAGAACGGCTCGCGGAGGCCCATTTGGTGACCGTCGAGTACCGCACGGCGCAGTAGTCGCTTAACGACGTACTTTTCCTTGTTAGCGCCTGGGTAGACGTTCTCGTGCACCGCAAACGTACACGCACGCACGTGATCAGTAATCCGACGCAAGCGTCGGCCATTCTCGCTGTCGTATTGGTACTCGACACCACATACTTCAGCCGCCGCCTGCACGATCGGCATGAGGTTGTCGATGTGGAAGTTGGTTTCGACGTCTTGCAAGGCCGCGGCCGTGCGTTCCAGCCCCATGCCGGTGTCGATGTTCTTGGAAGGAAGCGGACGCAGATTGTCAGGCGGATCACCGACGCGATTGAATTGGGTGAACACAAGGTTCCAGATTTCCAATTCCTGTCGACCTGGCGCGGTGTAATAGATCTCACTGCACGGACCACACACCCCGTCGGGGCCTTGGCTGGGCGCGCTGGCGGGCCAAAAGTTCTCGTCTTCGTCTTCGTACTTGATGCGAGCGGTTTCCAGGCCGATCTCCTCGTGCCAAATCTTGGCGGCTTCCTGGTCGTCCTTGTAAACCGTCACATGTAGTGTCTCGGGTGGCAGTCCGAGCCACTTCTTGTCCGTTAGAAACTCCCATGCCCAGTGAATCGCATCGCGTTTGAAATAGTCACCGAACGAGAAATTGCCGAGCATCTCGAAAAAGGTGTGGTGACGCGGCGTGCGCCCAACATTGTCGATATCGCCGGTTCGCATGCACTTCTGGCAAGTCGTCGCGCGCGTGAAATCGAGCTTCACCTTACCCAGAAAATGATCTTTGAACTGATTCATCCCAGCAGGTGTAAAGAGGACGCTCGGGTCCCCCTTCGGTACCAGCACATCGCTCGGCTGGCGGCTGTGGCCCTTGGTCTCGAAGAAGGTCAGATACTTTTCACGAAGTTCGTCGGTTTTCATTTCAGGAGGGTGCAGAGGTCAGGGGTCTGTGGCCAGCGACAAACTCCTAATCATATCGCGTCAGCCACAGGGCGACTACAGCGCCATAGACACCGGCGAATGCGGCGGGTTACTCAGCTTCCGGTGCAGATCGTGGCTAATCTGCTAATTCAACCACGCGAGGACGCGGAAGGTCGTAGCGGGGTGGAACGAGCCAAACGTCAGATGAGCCGAGGTCGATCCGCGTTGACCAAAACAGCACCCAGGCCGAACAGCAGCAACGCTCCGGTCACCGGCTCCGGCACCTGCTCGACGGCCGATGCCGATGAGAACAGACGTTGCCAATTCAGAAAGTCGGTGCCGCCGACGGTGCCGTTGACGTCGGTGTCGCCTTGGAAAAAGCTGGCGTTGGATGTTCCGTATCCAGTCAGCCAGGTCGCCAGGTCGAGTGCATCGACGACGCTGTTGCGATCGAAGTCTGCAGAGATCGTCGCATCCGTGGTGATGCGGAAGACTCCTCCCCAACGCGTGAGAATGTAGACGTTTCCATCGGCATCTTCGCCGAAGCTCACTGGGCCGCCAATCGTATTGCCGTCTTCGCCTGGGAAGAGTTCTGGTTCGAGGCGTTCGACCGATCCGACCGGGTTGGCCGCGCCTAAGCTCCAAAAGAACTCTTCCTGTGCGAACACGTCGCCAAACAGGTAACGACCATGGACTTCCGGGTCAGGTCCACGATAGACCACGCCGCCGATCACCGAAGAGCCGCGGAACTCCGGAGCGGACGGGCCTTGGTTGTTGTGCGAGTAGTCGTAAACCGGATCAACGACGTTGATATCGGGAGTTGCCTTCAACGCATCGCAGGCTCCCGAACTCAGCAGTCCCTCGCATGCGTCCCAGCCAAAGTTTTCTCCACCGGGGCTCACGGCACGGATCACGTCGATCTCTTCACGCGCTCCCTCACCGACGTCACCAATCCACAAATCGCCGGTGTGCCGATCGAAGCTCGCGCGAAATGGGTTCCGCAGCCCGTAGGCAAAGATCTCGTCTTCGCCAGGCTTATCAGCAAACGGATTCGTTGTGGGAACCGCATAATTTCGCGCATCATCCAGCGGGAATTGATCTCCGTCGACGTCGATTCGCAGCACGGCGCCCAGCAGATCGCCCGTAAGAGTTTGCCCCAGCGCGGCATCACCACCATCGCCGATGGTGAGGTAGAGATACGACTCTTCGCCGTCGCTCGCTGCGGGGTTGAACCCAATCCAACCGCCGTTGTGGTTGGCAAAAGGTTGCTGCACCTCAAGCACCGTCCGCGGCGCCGAGTCGACGACCAGCGGGTTCGTGCCACTGACCGTGTATTCCAGAATCGTCGACACATAGGGATCGAAGAAGCCGGGATTTGCGTTGTCTGGGTCGAGCGTCGCGCTGACGTAGAACTTCCCGTTCGTCTGAAACTCGGGATGGAACGCCAAGCCGAGCATTCCCCCTTCGCCGAGTTGGTCGATACCGGGCACGGTGACCAGCGGATCGCCCAGCAACGAGGACGTCTGCAGATCGAGGACGCGCACGACGCCATCGCGCTGGGCCAGGTACAAATGATCGGCATCGCCAGGCGCTGCAACGGCGGCCAGTGGGTCGGCGCCGACCTCTGCAAGAAATTCGACACCGGTAATTGCTGCACGAGCGGGAAAAGCACACAACACGCCCAGAGCGATCGCGTTTGCAAGAAAACGGAAGTTCTGCATCGCCTCTGTTCCTTCGCACTTTTACCCCGGCCGCCCGTGATTGTAGTCCCGACAACATGTCCGTCAAACCAGCATGCAGCCGCCGATCGATTGTGGGAAGTATCACCGCGAAGGACGCCGAGTGCGCTGCGTTCTGCTCCCGATCTCCCGCTCAGATTTACGGCTAACCGCGCGAGGGACGGTTGGGCAGCAAGAACAACTCGTGAAGGAATCTAGTTGTTGGCCACAAGGCGAATTGTACAATGAGCGTCGATTTTCATCGCTTGTGAACGAAAGGTCCCCAACAGTTTTGATGAGATTGCATATATCCTTCGTGAGTCACAGCCTTTTTGCCTTTTTGTTGTTGGTACCGACAAGTGAAGTATGCGGGACGCCTGTTCGCATGATGCCGCTAGGCGACTCGATCACACGCGGTCCCTCCACACCCCGCGGTTGGGACAGGCGTAGTTGGGGTGGCTATCGCGGCATCCTGAAGCAGCAACTCGCAGATGCTGGGCTAGACGTCGACATGGTGGGGAGTCGCGCCGACGGTGACTTCGGTGACGATCAACACGAAGGACATGGCGGATTCCGCATTGATCAGCTGGCCAGCGGAGTGAACTCTTGGCTCGCGGCTAATCCACCGGATATCGTCCTGTTAATGGCCGGCACCAATGGCGTGCGGTGGAAGCACGACGACCCGGCGGATTATGCAGCAGAGTTGGACGATCTCGTCGGGCAGATCTTCAACCAGCTGGCTGGCGACGTGCATATCAGTCTGTCTTCCATCCCGCCCATGCTGGCGAATGACCAGCACCGGCTCAACAACTGGAAAGTCGAAGTCTACAACTCCTATCTGCCTGGCATCGTCGAGAAGTATCGCGACTTGGGTCAGCGCATTTCGTTCGTGGACGTGCACGCCAGCCTGACTCCATCCACCGACATGTGGAGCGACGGCGTCCATCCGACGCGCGCCGGCTTCGAAAGAATCGCGGACGCCTTCTTCGCGGACATAACCAGCGTGGTACCCGAACCATCGTCACTGATCTTGATCGTGCTGGGGACTACCATGCTGACACGCACGCGTGGCACGTTCATTGGTTGAAGTTATGAATCGCCAAGTATGCCAAGGGATACGTTGAAGTGGCGCCGAATTAACAGGGCCCCATCTCGATGATTTCTTCACGCTCTTGGCGTCCTTGGCGGTTTCTATTCTGCTTCACCGTCCTGTTTGGCGCCGCAACTCACGGCTTGTAACGATGGCGTCACGAGTGGTAGGTTAGTGCGCAGGGCGAGTATTCGACTCCCAACTTTTCTCGTGAACATGACGAATGAGTAGAGACGTATGACGACTGAAGAAAATGGCGGCGATCAAGATGGCCCGAAGTGGCAAAAGCTCGATCGAATCGAGCGACGCGTAGCAGGCGTCCTTGTCGAGAAGGCGAAGACCACGCCGGACAACTATCCGCTGACACTCAACTCACTGCTGAATGGTGCGAACCAGAAGAGCAATCGCTACCCGCAAATGCAGCTCGACGAAGAACACGTCTTCGACGCGCTAGAACGCCTGCGAAAGATCGGCGCGATCGCCGAGGTTCAAGGTGATAGCCGCGCGGCCAAGTTCCGCCACTTGCTCTACGATTGGCTGGGCGTCGATAAAGTGGAACTCGCCGTCATGGCCGAACTCCTGCTACGGGGCGCGCAAACACTCGGCGAACTGCGCGGCCGCGCGGCGCGGATGGAAAAGATCCCAGGGATCTCCGATTTGCGACCGATCATTGATAGCTTGTATGCCAAGAACCTGATCGTCTACCTTACGCCACCCGGTCGCGGCTGCATTGTCACCCACGCACTGTATCAGGACCAGGAACTAGAAAAGTTGCGTACGGAACACGGCAACGTCAGTGTCGACGTGCCAGTGCCTGCCGCAGCGCCTGTCCGAGAAGCGCCCGCTACCGCCCCTAGCTCAAATCAGGACGACCTCAACGCCCTACGGCAAGAGGTCGCCGACCTCCGCGAGTTAGTCGAGCGGCTGAGTGAAGAGCTCGAGCAGATGAAGTCAGCGTTGGGCGGATAGTTCGACTCAGGAAGTCCCAAATACGCCCGCAATGTCCCGCGTCATGTCACCAAGGGACTGCTGCTGCCAGTTGATAATCGTCATTCGTCATTGGGTGCTTCGTCATTGCCCCCGGGCGCCGTCGCCCAGAAACCGGCCACCGCCGTCACGCCAGCAATCGCGGCGAACAACCACAGCGACGGGGCAAAGCCACCCAGGTAGTCACCCGACACTGCCAGCAACAGCGGTCCAAGACTCGATCCGGCGATTGCAGCAGTCAGCGACACACCGCGAATTTTTCCCAGATGGGCGCGACCAAAGTAACGAGCCCAGCCAGTCGAAGCGATGATCGACATCAGCCCTTGAGCAATACCGTAGACCGCGAAAGCGGGGAGCAGCAAGTCTGCAATCCCAAGGGCGAGCATGCTGGAGCTCATGGCGATAATGCCAACGGCGGTAACGATCAGCCAGCGCAAGGCAATGCGATCCGCCAAGATTCCACCCAACAGTTGTGCCGTCGCCATGGCGGTCGCCATGTAAGTCATGGCGCGGGTCGACGTGCCTTTATCCAGGCCTTGCGACAGAAAAATTGCTTCCAGGTGGAACACAAAGCCGGTGCCGATCATCGCCCATGTGGCCGTCGCTGCGAGCATGATCCAAAACGAGGCATGCCGCCGCGCTTCATCAAGTGTCAGACCGCGAACAGACAGTCGGCTTGACTGTTCGTGATGGGCGTGCGAGTCGCCGTCGGGGAACTGGCCGACTATGGCGGGCGACTCGCGATAAGCAAAGAACAGCAGCGGCAGCAAGCTGACAGCCAGAATTGACGCGATGCTCAGGTAAGCTCCACGCCAGCCGAAGGCCTCGATCAGCAACACCATGACCGCCGGGACAAAGGCGTTCGCTCCGGCCATCGCCACCTGCATCATGCCACTGGCCATTCCCAACCGACGATCGAACCATCGCGCTAACGTGTTGTTTGCCAGCAGTACCAGTGTGCCTGGACCGAGGATTCGAAACATCAAGAACGATAGGAACAATGTCACGATGCCCTGCGCTTGCGAAATGAACACGCATACGCCGACCAGCGCCACTACCGTCACGAGCGATGAGCGCCGCAGGCCGTGGCGGTCGGTCAGCGCGCCGATGTACGGCAAAGCGACCGAGGCCAGCACGGTGGCGAGCAGATAGGTCGCAGACAGCTTCGTTTGCGAAAGTGCGAATGCCTCGCAAAACTTGGCGTTAAAAAATGAGAAACCAAACGTCTGCCCGGGACTGGTGGCGATCATCATAAGCATCGCCAAAGGCAGCATCAGCCACCCGTAAAACAACTTCCCGGCGGCTTGGTCGCGCGCCACACTGTCCGCGCCGTGTTCGCTTGTCGCGCCGACGACGCCTTCCGCTGCCAACGCGGGCGTAGATTCATCCAGTACTTCAGTGGTCGACATCGGCAGGGCAGGGGAGGGGAACGGCGGGAAATCGGATGCGAGTGAGTAGTATAAGCGAACCGCATCCGAATGCATACGGCTCAGAAATGAGCAATGACCAACGGAAGAATCGGCAGATCGATGGTCATTGGGACTTGGTCAGTGGTCGTTGCTATCCTATTTCGTCATTCGTCAATCGCCATTCGTCTGTTATCCTAAAGACTGTTTTGTCCGTCATCCACACGAAGTCCAAGTTGTTGCTCCTAATCAATGGTGTCCCGCGACAGTAGCAACAACGACGGACGGTTCGCCACTTTCTCTGGTTGGGTTCATCGGAATCTTCTATGGCTGCTGGTGGCAAGCTATGTGTTGGCCGCGTTGATTCCTGGCCCAGGACTAACGATTCGCGAGTTGACGTTAGTTGAGACGGGGGACAACGAAGTCACGGCACCGCTGCTTCTGCTAGCGTTATTGTTGTTCTGCGCTGCCGCCGTAGTGCGGTGGTCGCAACTTCGCGACTTGATGCAACGTCCGGGAATCCTGTTGTTGGGCCTGGCCGCGATCTGGCTTGTGCCGGGGGTCTTCGTCAGTTCCCTGGGTTGGATCTTGCCAACGCTGTTCGGAGAGTACGTCACGACGGGCATGCTGGTCGGGTTGGCTCTGGTCGCAGCAATGCCGGTGGCGAATTCTTCCGTCGCGTGGTGCCAGAATGCTCAAGGCAACGTCGCGCTCAGCCTGGGTCTGATCGTGCTCACGATTGTGCTCAGCCCGGTGGCCACCCCACAGATGCTCAAACTGATGGGACTCGCACTTTCTGACACCGAGACCGCTCAATGCGAGCAACTTGTGACGCGCTTCTCCGGTGGATTCTTCATCGTTTGGGTGATTCTACCCTCGCTGGCAGGAATGATTACCAACTGGCTGCTCGGCTTGGACGTGATCGATCGCCTGCGCGGAGTGTTTCGGATGATCAGTGCCGCGACGCTGCTAACGCTCAACTACGCCAACGCTTCGCTCGCGATGCCACAGGCGCTGAACGAAGGCATCTCAAAAACCTTCCTGCTCTCGTCCGCGCTGGCGATCACGCTCTCAGCGCTGGGCGTTGCGATCGGCTGGCTGCTGTCAAAACTCGTCAGCACCGATCGCCCCACCGCGACCGCGCTGATGTTTGGCTTCAGCATGAAACACACCGGCCTGGCCCTGGTGTTGGCCGGTCAGGTGCTCCACACCGAGCCGCGTGTCATTCTGATGATCGTGCTGGCGACACTCCTGCAGCACGTCGTCGCGGGTTTGGCAGACTGGTATTTCATGCATCAGCCCCCACAAGCGGCTGCATCCGAGTGAACTGAGGGCTGAGGACCGAACTTCAGAAGCAAGTGTCCGCGCGCGGCCGGACGACTTGCAGAGTTCAGAACATCAACTGACTGCCACGGAAGCGCTACCGTGCAGGCTCTGGCTGCCGACTCCGCGGAGCCGCAGCTCGCTTCGATCGCGATTCGCTGGGGCACGCCGTGTCGTGTTCTCAGCCGCTCGACCAGGTTGGACTCGTTATCGATCGAGCGATTCTCCAGTACTCTGCCTTCGTTATTCACGACGCACACCTGAATGCTGTCCTGGTGGGAATCGTGCCGAGATTCCGAAACGAGGTGGGTGCGTCGGTGGGCAGGGCCCGCTAGCCCGATGAGCGATTGGCGGTCGCATTCACAGCGCGGTAAGCGAATTACCCTCCTTCGTTTGAGGCCGAGAGACCGGCTAACCGTCGCCGTTGAACTCCGCGACCAAGCAGCCGTCGGACAGGCCAATCTCACGCCGCTCCGGCTTGGCACCCGCCCCAGGTAGCGGGCGGCCATTTCTGGAAGATGCGAGAGTCTTCCGAAGTACGCTTCGCGTTAGATTGAATTCACAGTCAGGACAGCTAGAACGCCAGTGATCCAATCTGGAGCCTTCGACCAAGAGATGCGTACGACGTCGCGGCAAAGCGAACACCATGTCATTCTTTCGCCGGAGCTCACGGATTCAATGTCGATAGGATGGCAACACCGCGGACAGTGCACTGGCAATTGCCTCCAGTTTTTAGCAGCGCGATGCGCCGTTGATTTCAAAGCGCGCACGCCATGCCGTAAGATGCTCACGCCGTTCATCCGCCACCCCACTAGTTGCACCATCCTGGAGGCCGATCGTGTTCCATTAAAATCGTATGTCAAATCAATGACCTAGGTTCGTGCGAGAATCCCCGAGCCTGGAACAATAAGTAAATATGCGGTCAGCCGCCGACACGTTTTTTGGATTCTAACGGCAGGTCCGCAAATACGGACAATCTCTGGTCAACGTTTCTGGCGGATTTGTGAACCCACTAGGGTAGATTACAGAACTCCGGTTGGCGGCCAGCGGCGTAGGTTTTTTGGGCCTTCCGTGCCTGCCGTTCCTCACCCCGGACGTTCAGCCCGCCGCGCGCAACCCGATGGTGATTGCGGGGCCAGGATGTCGGTTGAGTGCCCAGGACGACGAATCGCGCGGAGCTTAGCCCCATGCAGCGCAAAAATATATATTCGAAGTGCGTTAAGGCGTAAACCGAAACAGCGCGAGGATAATGAATCCGAAGGGACTTAGCGGCGACGTCTGAACACTCTGTGAGAGAGGGCAGCGAGGGCGAAAGTGATGGACGCTGGTTCAGGCACGGCAAGAGAATTGGCAAGAGTGGGCGTGCCGTAGTTGGCTTCCCAGTCGGCAAGGCTGCCGAGATTGGTATCGCGCTGCCAAGCAATGAAATCCAGACTGTCGACGCTCCCGTTGCGATCAAAGTCGCCAGGAATGGGGTCGGACGCCAGCAGCGAAACGGCATCGACGTGCACCGCCCCGGCGTCTTGTCCAGGCTGACGGAAGACAAAGCTGACCCGGGCTTCGACCGCCCCGGCCGGCGCGATATCGACAATCTGGTGCGGGATCCAGGTGTCTTCGGTGGTGGTCCCGTCAGCCATAAGTATGGGGATTTCACCGAGGAACCCTGGACTGCCGAGGGCCGCGCCGAAGCTACTGTAATACTCAAGCTTCATGATCAGTTCGTTCGACGTACCCGCGATTGAGTCCTGGCTGCGGATGAATGCACTGGCGTCAGCGATAACGTCCTGGCCCTCCGTGACGGCGATGCCCTGATAGACGCCTGAGTAGTTCTCCGCTTCATCGAACTGCCCATACAGCTTGAGCGAGTGAGACCCGTCGAGCACGGCCTCCGACTGGACGCTGACGTTGTTGCCAACCTCACTACTGTTGCCGAATACATTCCAGCCGTTGATTGCCCAACCCGATCGGTCGAAGTCGGGGTTGATCAACTCGGTTTCGTCGCGGGACCAGTACCTTGCGTATTCGATATCGAATGTCTGCGGGAAAACACTCGGGTCGGGATTACCCGGCCAATCTCCGCCGACTGCGAGGTTGATGATCAGGCTCATCGGCTGGGCATTAGGTTGGATTGGGTTGTCAATCGTGTGATACAGGTTGTTGTCCACGTAGAAACGCAACTGGTCAGGGTCCCACTCCACAGCGTAGTCGTGCATGCCCGCGGCGAAGTCCTCCCCCGTGATGTAATCCGCGTTGCTAGTGATGGGTGTGCCCGGGGTCCAGTTGTAGTGATAAGAGCCTTTCACGAAGTAGGTGTTGCTGCCGATGTTCTCCATGATGTCGATCTCGCCGCCGGTTGGCCAAGGGGCGGCGTTGAGGTCACGCGGCAGCAGCCAGATCGCCGGCCACATGCCCTGGCCCCACGGCAAGTCTGCGCGAACTTCCCACCGTCCGTACCGGTGTTCCTGCCACGTGCGCACCAGCCCAGAGCGATATTGCTTGCTGCCGTAGGGTTGGTCAGTTGCAGTGATGTGCAGCTGTCCTCCGTTAACTGACACCTGGTCGGGGAGATAGAATTGGAGCTCGTTGTTGGGACTGTTCTCGCGATAGGCGACTTCCCAGCGGCTGTCGTCAATTGACCAACCGTTGAATTCATCGTTCCAGACGCTGTCCCAGCCGGAGAGGTAGGCGGACTGTGAGAATGCAGGTACTGCAAACGAAACGCATATGCACGGCAAGGCAGACACGAACAGCGAGTTCGCACGTTTCATATACAGGTTTCCTAGATCGCCATATGCACGTTGGCTACAGAACCGTGCAAAAGCAAACTGCCAAGAAGTTCCGGATCTGATCCAAAGATGGTTTAGCACCATTTGATACAGTTGAATGAGACTCAATTCTAATATTATACATAATTGTGGATACAAAGCGCGTCAACAGATTCGGAGTACAGCATCAATTGCGCCGAAACTATTGGTAGAGGGTCCAAGGTGCAACGGCGGGAGATAACTTCGTCATAACAGTCACTCCACCAACCGCACAGGATTGATACTCCTACTGGAGTTGCGGCTTGCTGGCAACAAACTGCATCAGTCGATGAATCCGGTTGCGGTTAGAGGTTTCCTCGTACCAAGTAGAGCTTCCCTCTCCTGATGATCTTCCTGAATATCCAATCTTCGGGCAGGGTATCACGTACTCCCGCTAGAAAAACAACGCATTAAACGGTATTAAGAACAAACGCTGCTTGCGTGGTTCCCGCAAGGACGTATACCGTCTGATCTTGTGCGGCGGTAAGAAAGCACATTCATCAGATCAGACCAAACTAGATATCGGTTTGATCATCGCCATGTCCACTTCTAGATCGAATTTCAATCACAGGCAATTATGATTTCCCATCTGCAAATGATTACTATCTATGTCAGTAATCTCCAGGACTCGCTTGAATTCTATACTTCGAAACTTGGTTGCATTAAGACTGATGAATATCAGGACGACGAGCAACATCTCATTTGGATAACTCCTGAAGGGGCAAAAGGCATTCCTCAGACAACTGAAATTGCTCTATTTGCGCCAGACAAAGGCGATCCGAGAATCGGTTCTGCCTCCGGACTGGTGTTCACATCGGACGACATCGAGGCAACCTATCATGAACTCTTGAAGAAGGGGGTTACTTTTTCTAAGCATCTGGTTCGTCATCCGTATGGCGAAGACGGTGGCGACTTGGAAGCCCGGTTCGTTGATCTTGATGGGAACGAATTCCTGCTCCATTCATAGGCACTTAGGCTCACCGACTTGATTTAGTAGACTGACAACCACTAAGCCAAGCCGGAGATCCCGAACGTCGTCTCTCGTCGGACTGGCACAGTGAGTTCCGAGATAAGCGTCATCTCAATCGGCTCGATGAACCAAGCGCAAGCTACATCGAATTGAATCCCCGAAGTGTCGACGGGAATCCCGGACAAAATCATTTAGGACGATATCAGCTCAGTTTCGGCAGGTTAGTTTTGCTAAGTTCTTTGTGCCGACCAATACAAATGACACTTTGTCATCTCGTTTCCGTTCTTCGGAGCTGTTACAACTGAATCGCAAAGTCGAATGACAAGCATCTTCAGATTAGAATAGATCGCCCACTCAACATACATCTACCGTTGCAGCAAATCAGCTAGCAGTTGAATAGACAATGCAAAGAACTCTACCCATAACAGGTGTCTCAGAAGTCGTGCTCAGTGTTGCGGACTTGCCAAAGATGCGAGACTTCTATTTGCAAGTGATGGGTTTTGATTTGCACAGCGAAGTGTCATTGGAGACGACCGATCCAGATCCAAGCGGCGAGCCAACGATTACGTTTCTAAAGATTTGCGAGACGGACACCCCTCTTGGTCGTGGGGGACACGCTCAATTGTTGGCACTAATCGACTATCAACGGCACGTCTATGCAAAGCAGCGTTTTGTCGGACACGACGCATCGAAATCTACACTGAATCACTTGGCGTTTGAGATTCCACCCGATACTTTTGTGGCGCACGCGAAACGAATTGACGAACTCGGTATCAGTTTGTCTTTTTCTGATTTCCCTGCCATGAACGCCCGAGCCATGTTCTTCGAAGACCCAGAGGGCAACACTTTAGAGCTTATCTGCTACCATAAGGCTGAACCCTAGTCTCGCATCCTCTGGGAGATTCAATAGCCGTAGGCTACGACGCGTCACAGTGAAACTCCTAACGCATGTAGCCACCGTGCGGCTCTCCCGTTCGTGCCGCCTGTGAGAATGTCCGACGGTTCCAACCGCACTTCGCTGATATGTCAGAAATAGCGGTTTCAGCGTATCGCCAACTTCACCTCGGCTTCATCCACTGCATACACTTTTCGTGCGTCCAACCTGGCCCAAAAATCGTTGCTGAAATTGGGCCACCACGTCGAGTAAACTGGGCCTGGCTCAGAATTGCGGCCATGCGCTCTTTGAAAACTGAAACTTGGTAGTTTTGCGACACCGCTGCGAACGTGGTTTTCGGAGGTAAGCCATTTGAAGCCAGCAGGTTGCGGCGACATGGGCAAAACCATTTTCGAACACTTTCGGGGCCGTTTGTCCTAATAGTCAGGCGTTCTGAGAGAACGTCGATCGCGCAAACCGTTGCGGTGAAAGGACTAGACGCGATGGGGCAGTATCTCCGACCCAGAATATTCGGACACGACGATGTTTTCAGTATGCTTTTGGACGTCCAAAAACCCAAGGGAGGGGTGAGACGGGCACCGACGTGCCGTCAATCGATTACCGGCAACTGCGTGACCACAATCCAACCGGAGTCGATCGACGAGAGGGCGCTTGTCAGAGGGTCGGTCACTACGAAACGAACGGGCGCAAACCCGCCCCAAAACCTGGCCTGGGGATCAGGAGCGAGCGGATCTTTGTAGCCCTCAACAAAACCGCTGCTCGTCTGCTCGGCCATCTCTAGCACCTGCTCGCTGAGACGGGGCTGGCGATCTTCCTCGCGCCAACTCGCACGCAACGGATGCTGCAAGATCATCCCCTTACGCGCGACAGGCTGGGACCCAGCCGTGTCCAACAAGTCTTCCCGCATCTCAGCGATGATGATCTCTTTGCCCTCCTTCTTTTTGGGGCTGAGCACATCAAACTCTTCCAGTCCAACAGACATCGAAAGCACGGCGATCACTTCGCGTTCTCGCTCAGCATCGGGTGGACTCCACACGGGTACGGAAAGAGACACTTTGAGTTTGCCCGTGTTGCTACTGGCGTACACAGCCGACAAGTTCGGTCTGCTGATTGGCGAAACGCCCGTCGTTGTTCCCTTGGGCAGATCGCGCGGCCCGCCGTGAAAGTAGTTGCGGTAAGCGTAGGATTGCAGGAAACTATCGACGACCCGTCGGGTGTCGGCGTCGATCAGCGGATAACGGGCAATCTGGATGCCCCGCGCGTCGTTGAGGAACCAGCTGTCCGACTTCGCCGCGTCAATGTTGTCGCGACGATGCTCTCTGATCCACTTCTGCAGTTCGTGAGCGGACCGCTGCTCTCGCGCCTGTTTCGGGTCGAACCGCTTGATCATGTCCGAGAGTTCCGGCTCGGTGGCGGCTCCGCGTAAGATCGCAAAGCGATTGGTCAGCTCGAGCCCGATGTCATCTCCGGCAACATCTTCGGCAAAAGAGGGCAGCATGTTGTACGCGGCATCACGTGCGTTACTGATCAGCTGCTGTTGTTTTCGGGCGGTGTTCCACCAAAGAAAGGCGACGCCGGCGGCAGCGACCAGCAACGGGACACCCGTGCTCAGCAACCAGCGCCGATCGGGGTACATGCCGCTGGCCCCAGAGAACCACGTGTCGACTCGGGCAGAAGATTCCCGTCGGGTCTGATGAATGGCTGTCGTACGTTCGTCGGGCTCGATGTAGCCTTGCACCAAGTCGGTGAGGTTATTGCCTTCCACCAAGGGAGTCAGTTCCGCCGCGACTTCGGCAGGCGTGGAATAGCGCTCGTCGGGTCGCTTGGCCAGCATCTTGCGAAGCACGTCCCACAGCTTGCGAGGAATCTGGTCTCCTGAACGGATCGGCGGAATACGCGATTTTTCGTGCGCTTTTTCGGGACGTAGATCGGAATCAATGAACGGTGGATTCCCAGAAAGCAAGTGGTACAAGGTGCAACCCAGACTGTAGATGTCGGCACGAATGTCGACACTGGTTGTTTTCCACTGTTCTGGCGACATGTACATGCCGGTGCCCATCGCCTTGTTATCGTAGCGTGTGAGCCGCTCGTGTTTATCTTCGGCCAGCAGTGCCAGGCCCAAGTCGAGGATCTTGACAACGCCACGCAGTTGGCCCGATTCGGCGACTTTCGAGACGTCTGGGCCGACATCTTCGTGATCGACCAGGGTAAGCATCAAATTGGAAGGTTTGATGTCGCGATGCACCATGCCATTGCGGTGGATGAACTGCAGGCCGCGCGCCGCCTGACGGACGATCTCGCACGCGTCGGGCACTGAGAGCGGGCCGTGTTGCTCGACCAAATCATGCAACGCCACGCCGTCGATGTACTCCATGACCAGGTAGTGCATCCGGTCGGTCGGCGCCGACGAGTCGATCGCGACGACGATGTTCTTATGCTCGAGCGCTCCGATCGCCTTGATCTCTTGGTAGAAGCGCCGGATCACGTCCTGATTGCCGCTGGCAACAAACTGCGGTTTGATCACCTTGATCGCGCGAACGCGGTCGAATTGGCTGTGCCGACCCTTGTACACATCTCCCATGCCGCCACTGCCGAGTACTTCCTCCAGGTCGTAGTTGCCGATCCGCTTGAGAATGTGCGGCGCGGTCATCATGGTTTCGGTCGCCGCAGAGCCGCGCGGTAGCGTTTCGTCAAAGCCCTCGGTGGGAATGACCGTCCACTGTCGATCGGAATGGCTGGAAGGCTGCTGCCGAAGTGCCCGCGGACTGTGATCGTCGTAGAGTAGCTCGTGCACTTCGACACGGCCGATGCCTTTGAGGTGCCGCCGACCGTGCTGATGAAACGAGATTCCGTCGAGGCCGATATCGTCGAGGATCGCCATCACGCTGCGCGACACGAGGATCTGCTCGCCGGTGGCGTAGTCGTTCAGCCGCGAGGCGTAGTCGACACTCTTGCCGACGAAGTTACTCGGATCGGCCGGATCGACCTGCGGCACACCGACGTGGACGCTAATGCGTACTTCGACTCTTCCGTCACCGGGTGTGAGGATGGGATCGTCGCGATGATCGCGCTGCACGTCGACTGCCCACTGAGCGGCATGAATCGTGTTGTCGAAGACGAGGAAGTGGCCATCGCCCGCCGTGGACACGACACGGCCGCCATGCTCTTCGAGATGCGCCTCAATCCGTTCGCGATGCGGCGTGAGAATCATCTGGATGAACGCCATGTCGCGTTCAGTCACACTGCTGCCGACCATCTCGTTCTTGAGGTCGACGCTCCGACAGATGTCAGTGAACAGGAATGTTCTCAGTTCAGCCATGTTGGGGAGTTGCGAGTGGGTTCACGCGAGTCGCGAGTTGGCAGACGTCGAAATCCATGTCTCAATCTATGTGCTCGCGACTCGCCCACTCGTAACTCATGACTCAGTAAGCATAAACGACTGGTGCTGGCGCGTAATAGGTCGGAGCGTAGCCAGTCCGTACGCGGGTGACCGTCCCGCCCAAGATCGGCCGATACCGCGATCGCACGCGAGTGACCGGGTGGTAAACGGTTGTTGGCGGAGCGGCCACGACAGCGGGGGCGTAGTAACTGCTGTAGTAGACCGGCGCTGGCGAGTAAACCACGGCAGGTTGGTAATACGACACGTAGACCTGAGCCTGGGCGTCGCTGCTTTCCAACGACCACAAGGCAACCGCCATCATGAGCAAGGCAAGTTTCTTCATCTCTACAATCTCCGATCTGCAACCTATGAGTAACGCCTGATTTCTAACCCCACTTCGCGTGCGGCCAACCACCCCAGTATCGTATGCCAACTCTTGCGACGCAACTAGCTGCCCAGTTGCTAGAAAACTAGATGCCCAGATTGGCAAGTGCATCAGACACTTGACTCAACGCGGTGGTGAGTCGTGGGTGCTCCGTCTCAAACTTTAGCATAAAATCCTGGAGGCGGGCCGACAGCGGCTCGACGTCGCATTGGGAGTCGGCATTTTCCTGTTCCGCGAGGCGATGAATGTCGTTCGCCAGCGTCGTCAGCAACTCCCGAGTCTGGTCGTCGACTGCGGTCGAGTTCTTCAGTTCCGCGTGCAATGAGCTGAGCGTCGTTTGCAGTTCTTCACGATTCATCTCGACATCCTGTGCTAACTTCGCAGTGATTTGAATAGAGCTCCATTCTAGCTTGCCACGATGGGTGTACGCTACTCATCTGTCAAAGACTGGATGGCTCGACTACGGAAGTCTCGCAACGCGTCGACCAACTCCGGCATGGTTTGCTGCCGCTCGGCCGGATCTTTGTTAAGTGCTTTCATCGTGATCGCGGCGAGCAATCTCGGGATCTGCCGGTGGGGCGTGCGCTCGGCAGGTGGGATGGGCGCTTCCTTGGTGATCATCTCAAACGTCTCGGTGACCCGTTCGCCACGCAGCGGCTCTTTCAGTGTCAGAATCTCGTACAACACGACTCCAATGCTGTAGACGTCTGTTCGTGCATCGATTTCCCCTCCGCCACGTACCTGTTCCGGAGACATATACAACGGCGTGCCAGGTCGTTGACCGACGTCGGTTAGTTCTTGATGGCTGTGATCCTGCTCGGGCTCATCATCCATCGCCCACACCTTCGCGACGCCCCAGTCCAGCAGCATGACTTCTCCGAACGTCCCAATGAGAATATTCTCGGGCTTCACGTCGCGATGAACGACCCCGTGCGCGTGGGCATAGGCCAACGCATTGCACACCTGGATCACAACGCCCAGCAATCGGTCGAGATTGTACTTCTCGGTCGTCGCGGGATCACCTTCAACTTGTTTCTCCAAGATGTCACGAAGCGTTTCCCCTTCCAATCGCTTCATCGTGAAGTACAAACTTCCTTCGCGATCGTGACCGACCTCGTAAACCGGCACCGTATTGGGATGTTGAAGCTGGGCCGTCACGCGAGCTTCGCGCAGGAACCGTTTGCGCATGTGCTCCTGGCGGGCCATCTGCTTATGAAGAATCTTCATCACGACCGTGCGACCCAAGTTGTTGTCGCGACAGGTTTGCAAGTAACCTGAGCCCCCCCTGCTTAGAGGAACAAACTCGGTGTAGCGATCGAAATCGTTGGAAAAGTAGCGAGACAGCTGACGATCGGTGTCCTTCGCGTCAATTTGCGGATAGTCGTCGTTGGTCGAATCGCGGAACTTTGCAGCCATGAGGGGACACCGAATGATATCTGATGTGTCGGATAAATAAGCTTCTGCCTACCTGTAAGTTTAGTGCCGGACACGAAAATACCAAGTCCGCACCACCTTGGTTCAGAGCCTGTAAGGCAGACGAGTATTCACAAAGTCTTCAGTGAAGTCGACATTATGCAACCAACGACGAAGCTCTGCCGCAACGACTAGCTGACCGGCTCCCGCGAGCGGATGACTTCCAGCAACTCTTCGCGGATCTCGTCGAGTCGCTGCTGGTCGGTCACTTTGATACGCGCCCGATCGGTCACGTAGAACACGTCGACCACCTGGTCCAGGTAGGTGCCAATTTTGGCGTGGGATATCACGAGGTGCATGTCGTGCAGTTTGCGAGCCAATTGGTACAACAGTCCTCGACGGTCGAACGTAAACACCTCCACAATGGTAAAATCAGCGGACAGTTCCGTATCAATCCGCACTTCGTTGGGGAGTGCAGACAGCTGTTTCGAAGCCTCCTCCTGTTCACGGCCCCACACCGCTGGGAACTTCGGTGGCTCAGCCGAGTCAATCGCTTCCATCATCGCGCGCGAGACGGCCTCTTGTCGTTCTTCGCTCGTTCCTTCCGTAGTTGTCGTGTCGGTTACCGAGTATCGCAGCATCAACAAGCCCTCGGCAAGCAGATCGGTATCCGCCTCGTGAATCTGCATGCCGTTGCTGCTCAGCGCTCCGGCCATGCTGGAGAATCCACCGCGCCCCGAACCTTGGCTGACGCCGCAGGTGAATCTCAACGTTTTGGGTTCTGGCATATACTCGCACCACACGTCTGCGGCGCGATTTGTTAGCTTGCGAAAACGCCGCAATGTGGAGTGGACTTCGTCGCTGTCGCAACTGGCGAGAAAACTCGCGGGCAGCGCCGTTATTTGACTGCCGAACCAAGGGTCGTTCTGCTCGCTCTCGGTGAGTTGGTCGAACAGCTCTTTGCGATAGGCTTCCAACTTAGTATCCGGCGCGCCCGCTGAGCCTTGCTGAAGCGCGCGAGACGTTCTGGCGTACAGGTCCGATAGCACGTCCGTTTTCCAGTCATTGAGCACCCCAGGCCCAACCGCAGCCAGGTCGGCGCACGTCAACACGAACAACATCCGCAATCGTTCGACGCTCTCAACCCGATCGGCGAAGGAACGGATCAAGTGCGGGTCGCTAGTGTCGCGACGGAAAGCCAAATGCGCCATCAGCAGATGCTTGTGAACTAAGAACGCGACATCGTTGGTCGTCGATTCATCAAGCTCAAAAAGCTGACAGGTTTCTAGGGCAATCCGTCGGCCTACGTCGCTGTGATCTTCCTCAAATCCCTTGCCCAAGTCGTGGAGCAGCAGCGCTAGGTGCAAGACGCGCTTGTCTGCCACATCGCGATAGGCTTCCCCCAGCGCATCGTCTCGGTTAGCAAACTCAGCTGCCTTGCGGACTGCGCGCAGGCTGTGCTCGTCGACTGTAAATTTGTGGTACTGATTGAACTGCAGCAGGCACCGAGCGTGCTTCATCGCGGGAACGATCTTTTCCAGATATCCCAACTCGTGCAGCACGCGCAACACATCGCCAACCGAGTTGGAATCCGCAAGCTGCTCGTAGAATTGCTTGCGAACGGCTAAATCCGCCTCGTCGGAGAAGTCAGGTGCGGTCAGCAACAGCGTCGACCAGGTGGCATGATCAATGAATTTGCCTTCGCGGGCCGACAGCGCGATGATTCGTAGCACTTCACCCATATCGGTCTTCAGCTTTGCTAATCCTGTTGGCGTGGCGCTGACATACTTAAGACCAACCCGATAGTCGTCGTCGATCTTTTTGACCAGCATCGGTTCGAGCACCCGTGTCATCGTCGAGACGACTTGCAGGCTCGCCTTGCGGCGGCGCACCAGCTGCCAGATGTGGTTGGAATGCCGAAAGTAGTCACGCATGAAGTGCTCGACGGGCAGCAAACCGCTACGATGGGTATGACCCATCCACTCGGCGATCCGCAGCTGTTCGGCGCGGTTCAGCAGGTCGTGCGAAGCGCCCGCGTGAAAGTGCATCTCGTTGCGCACTTTCAGAAAGTAATCGCGTGCCGACTGCAGGCGGTGATAGTCGAACTTCGACAAAGCGCCCGCCAAATGCAGTCGATCTGGATCGGAAATGCCATGCTCCGCGAAGCTGAGCCAGCGCAGCAGGTTCATATCACGAATGCCGCCGCGTGAGCGCTTGATGTGTGGTTCCAGCAAGTACAGCGTTTCGCCGTATTGGTCGCGCTCCTCGGAACGTGCTTCTAGGAACGCTCGGCACAGCGATTTGTTGTTCTTGCGAACCATCGCCTCGAAGTTGCGGCGAAAGGTCTCGAACAGTTCGCGATTGCCAATGATCAGCCGCGCGTCAATGAGCGACGTGCAGATCACCGCGTCGTTTCGCGCAAGTTGCACTGCCTCGGCGGGTGTGCGTACGCTGTGCCCCAATTGTTGACCGACGTCGAAAATCCCCTGCGTCACGGGCCGCAGCTTGGTGGCGATGACTTCCTTCTTCTGATTCTGATGCAAAATCATCAAGTCAACGTCAGAATACGGCGAACATTGCCGTCGCGCGTAGCTTCCCAAACCGACTAGTGCGACGTCGTCGCGAAGCTGATCCGCCTCGGATCCGTCCAAATTGGACAGCGTCAAATCGAATAGCCGATGGATCAATAGATCGGTCAGCGAGGCCAGTTTTGCAGAGACCTGCGGACCAGGGAGATTGCGTTCGTGCGACTTGCGGATCGCATCGCGCTGATCCCGCAACTCCTGTCGAAGTTGTTGGATGGAATCGGGCTGGTCTGCATCGCTTGGCATCAAGTTCACCGCCGGGCAGAAAAAAAGCCGACGCGCTTAGCGCCGGCCTGCTTGTACGCCATCCCTTCCCCGACAGGGAAGAGCTAACTGGTTTTTTCGGCTGACATTCAGTTATCGCGAACAGGTGCGAATGACGAGGAACTACAATGCCTCGCCACCGGTTTCTCCCGTCCGAATTCGAATCGATTCACTCAGGTCGGAAACGAAGATCTTGCCGTCGCCGATCTGGCCGGTTTGAGCCGTTCGGATGATCGTGTCGATGACGTTCTGGGCATGGTCATCTGCGACCGCGACCTCGAGCTTGACCTTCGGCACGAAATCGACGGCATATTCCGTGCCTCGATACGTCTCGGTGTGACCCTTTTGTCGGCCGAAACCACGTACTTCGGTGATTGTCATTCCCGCGACTCCCTGCTCGTTGAGTGCGTTCTTCACGTCTTCGAGCTTGAAGTGACGGATCACTGCTTCAATTTTCTTCATCTTGCCAATCCCCTATGTCATTGGCCATGTGTTTGATTGGACAGCCCGCAACAGCAGCACTTGCCGCCACAGACTGCCGTAATTTCAATTCTAGCAGTCCGGCATGAATTGCTCCATGCCGGACTATCAAATCTACCGTAAGCTACCGTGAGAGCGTTGCTTCAGTCACGAGTTTCACTACGTGAAGATATACCCCTCTTCACCATGCTCGCTCATGTCGAGGCCGCGAACTTCGTCCTCTTCGCTCACGCGCAATCCAACCATCGCTTTGACGATCATCAGGATGATGAACGTCGCGACAACGCTAAACGCAATCGTCACGAGCACCGCCGCGATCTGACCGGCCATGATATTGCCGCCTTCGAGCATGCCAAGCTTCTCACCCTTTTCGGTGATATCCCAGCACGCGCGCGTGGCGAAGACTCCGGTCAGAATCGCACCCAAGGTGCCACCAACACCGTGGACGCCGAACGCATCGAGTGAATCGTCGTAGCCGAACGCGGCTTTGACCTTGCCGCAAGCAATGGCACAAATTACGCCGGCGGCGCCGCCCATGATCAGGGCCGGCATGGGATTCACAAACCCCGCGGCCGGCGTGATGCACACCAGACCCGCAACGGCACCCGACGCGGCTCCCAACACGCTCGGCTTGCCCGAGGTGATCCACTCGTAGAAGCACCAGCCCAGGACACCTGCGGCTGCGGAAAAATGAGTCACTGCGAATGCACTCGCTGCCAGATGATCGGAAGCCAGCTCGCTACCAGCATTAAAGCCGAACCAACCGACCCACAACATGGCCGCACCCATCGTCGTATAGGTGAGATTGTGAGGACGCAAGTCGGCTGAGCCGTATCCGCCACGAGGTCCAATCATCAAAGCGCAGATGAGGGCGGAAATTCCCGAGCTGATATGCACCACCGTGCCGCCAGCGAAGTCGAGCGCACCGCCGGCGATCGCATGTTCCTCTCCAAACGCGAGGATACCGCCGCCCCAAACCCAATGGCACAGCGGACAATAGACGACCGTGCCCCAAATAATGCTGAACAGCACCATCGCGCTGAACTTCATCCGCTCAGCAAACGCACCACAGATCAGCGCCGGGGTGATGATGAAGAACATCCCTTGGAAGAGCATGTGCGTGTAACGAGGGATCGCATCGGCCATTGGTTCGACCGCCGCTCCAGCCTCTTCGTCCCAGGTACGCTGCACTCCTTCCATAAACAAGTAATCGGCGTTGCCAATGTAGGGACCACCATCACCAAAGCACAGCGAGTAACCATACAGCGCCCAGAGCACCGTCATCATGCCCATCAAGAACACGCACTGCATCATCACACCCAGAACGTTCTTCTTGCGCACCAGTCCACCGTAGAACATCGCCAAGCCAGGGGCCGTCATGAACAGCACCAAGGCACAGCTGGTGAGCATCCAGGCATTGTGTCCGGCGAGTGCCGCCTCGTCGGCTTTCGCCGAGACGTCTTCCAGACTTTGTGCAAAGACCGGCTGCGCATGCAGCCCCAGGTAAGTGACCGCCATCCCAAGGATAGCCGTCCTTATCAATCCGCCCATTTCTTTCTCCCAGATTTCTTATCCGCTTAAGAAAATGAGGGCGTTCCGCCTCGGGCCACTCAACCCGAACACCCACCATGAGTTGTAGAGCAGGCTGAAACGCCAAATTTGAAAAGCCAGTTTCCAGAATCGACCGGTAATCGGGCGCATCCAGCTGCCTGAATGTGCCTCTAGAATATGTGCGAAAACTGCATAAGTAAAGATAGGACTGCCGGGTCAGCTGCAAACCAGACGGTCACCGGGACTTCGTCCACGGCATATCGGGGGTATCCGCCTCGGCGTTCGCGGTTCTGGCTACCACGAACAAGAGATCGCTGGTTCGGTTTACCATCTGCAACACAACTTCGCGAACCGATGTCTGCTGCGCTAGATCCACGATTTCGCGCTCGGCCCGCCGGCACACACAGCGCGCCAGATGGAGGGCGGCAGCCGCCTTCGTGCCGCCGGGGAGAATGAAATAGGTCAGTGGCGTCAGTTTCTGCTCCAACTCATCGATAATCTCCTCCTGCTGATCCACGTCTTCAGCCTGCAGAATCCTCGTCTTCGCCGCCTCAGGATCGGGACTCGCTAATTCCGCTCCCAAATCCAGAAGTTGGTTTTGCAGTCGCAGGATGATTTCATCGCACTTGGGACTTAGTCCCTCGGCCCGTGCTACCCCCAGGACCGCATTCAATTCGTCGATGGTCCCGTACGCAGCGATTCGCTGGTCCGACTTCTGGACTCGCTCATTTCCCAGTAACGACGTCGCTCCCTGGTCGCCTCCTCGTGTGTAGATCTTCATATCACGCTGCAGTCAGCCCCACTAGATTCCAAGTAACTCCATCCCTCGCCTCCACGACGAACGTTCGACATTCTAACAGCGTAGCGAAGATAGTGGCATTGACGAAAGCTGGGGTAATGACGATTTAGGCAGCTGGCCAACCGCGAAATCCGTGCGATGGCAACTGACTCAGGCTGCAAATTCAACCGACCAGATTTCACAACCCGAGCATCAGCTCCACGCCCACAGGCGGCATTTGTTCGCCGGGAGACGTTTGACTGCGGCGAACCTCGATTGCAGGCTAGAATTGCTGAGACCTCAAAAACCCCCTAGCCTACCGAATTAAACATCTGTGCGGTAGAATTCCACAGTTTGGGCGAGCGAGGAAAACCCGCCATCGGATTGTCCCCGGCCTGGGGCGATCGAACAACCGTTTCAGGAGTCCGTAATGCTGCGTCTGTTCATTTTCATCTTGATCACCCATATCGGCTTGTTGAGCGTTTCAGCATTGATACAAGCGCAGCCTATCGCCCCGAGCGCAGCCGCTGAGGATTCCGCCAACAACGAGCCCGACGAAGCGGAAGAGAAAGCCGATGACGCCGAATCCGACACTGAGAGTGACAAATCTGAAGACGCTTCGAAGACGCCGGATTCCGCCGACAGCAAAGACTCCGACGGCGATGAGGAAGAGGCGAAATCCGATGGCGACAAATCCGAAGACGAAGACAAGTCCAAAGACGAATCAGCAAAGCCAAAGAAAACAGAGAAAAAGAGACCCAAGCCCTACAAGGTGAAGGTGGAGAAGCTGACGATCGAGGCTGAACTTGATGGCGTGTTTGTCGCCGATGAGATGGAAGAACTCGTGCTCCGTCCCGAGGTTTGGTCGCGATTCAAGGTCCGCGAGGCGGTGGAGCACGGCACGGAAGTCAAAAAGGGCGAGGTCTTGATTCGCTTCGACGACGAAGACCTGGAAGAAGATCTGTCTGAAGAAGCCCTCGACCAGAGCATCGGCCAACTGGCGCTCTTGCAAGAGGAAGAAGAGTATCCCCGCGTGAAGCGGCTGCTGGAACTCAGTCTCGAAAGCGCGGAGCGTCGATATCAGCAGGTGAAGGATGACTACGAGTACTATCATGAGACCGATCGACCCTTCACCGTTCAGCTTGCCAATTTCCGCTACAAGTCTGCGCAAGAGCAGCTCGCCTCGGCAGAGGAGGAACTCAAGCAGTTGCAACAGATGTACGAGGCAGACGAAATCACCGAGGAAACCGAAGAGATCGTTTTGCGCAGACAAAAGTTTGCCGTCGAGACGGCGAAAGTCATTCTTAAGATCAACAAGGAGAGCCGCGACTACACGCTCGACGTTTCACTACCGCGCAGCGATGCGTCCTACGAAACACGACTTGAGGAGGCCGAACTCTCCTATAAACAAGCGAAAACCGCGGTGGAAATGGGAACGACGCGGAAAAGCTACGAGATGGAAAAGAAACGTCAGGCTCGCGCCAAGAGCGTCGAACGCCACGGCGAGTTGCTGTCCGACAAAGCGTTGATGGAACTACGTGCTCCCTGTGATGGGGTGGTTTACTACGGCAAGTGCACTAGTGGCAAATGGACGCAAATCAACTCGATGAAGGCGAAGCTAAAACCGTTTGGTACCGCAACGCCAAACACGGTGTTGATGACCGTCGTCAAACCGGGCGCACTGCACATCGAGTCGAGTATCGGCGAAAAGCAAGTTCCCGACATCAAGACCGGACAGCTTGCCACCGTCGCACCGACCGCCGATGAAGAACTCGAGTTGGCAGGCAAGGTCGCCCACGTCGATGCGATTCCCGGAGCGAGCAATAAATTCAAGGTCGAAATTGAGTTTGAGGACTCGGAGGCCCCTGAGTGGTTGGTTGCTGGGATGACGTGCGAGTCGAAGATCGTCATCTACGAAAATGAGGAGGCGGTCATCATTCCCCAGGATCTGGTCAATACGGACGAAGATGACGAGAAAACCAAGTACGTGATGCTCGTTGACCCCGACGACGACAAACCGGTGCGGCGGAAGGTGAAGCTAGGCCGCAAAAAGGATAAAGTCGTCGAAGTGCTCAAAGGCCTTGAGGCCGGCGATCAGATTGTCAAAGAAGACAAAAAGGATCAGAACGACGACTAGTCGCTTGTCATCATCCCATCTCCATGGAAATTCGCGTGAATTGCCTCGCCAGCCGAATCCTGCCTCCCGTGGTATTGGCCTACTGCGTGCTAACCACCACAACGTGCCGCGCGGAAGACGAGAACGCCTCGACCGTCGCCTATCCCTTGTCGGTGCAAGGGCCCAAACCAGAACCGATCTCGCCACCGTCCGAGTCCGATGTGCAATACGCGCTCGAACGCGGAATCGACTTTCTGTTGCAGGATCAGATGAAAATCGGTGCTTGGGGCAGCGCTCGCCGCACCAAGCGTCTGAACATCTACGCCCCAGTGCCGGGCTCGCATCACGCCTTTCGCACGGCCGTGACTTCGCTAGTGCTGATGGCATTGGTCGAGTCACGCGAGCAGTTCGACGGAGCGAAACGCACGGAAATCGAAACTGCCATTGATCGCGGCCAGGCATGGCTGTTGGAACATGGCGACGACTTGCGTCGCGCCGACGCGGATGCGATTTACAACGTCTGGGGACATTCTTTTGCGATCCAGGCAATCGTGCGACTGCACGCCCGCGCTGAAGACAATGAGGACTTGCGCAGTCAGCTCGTGGAGTTGCTCAAGTACCAAGTCGATCGGCTGCACCGCTACCAGACGATCGATGGCGGTTGGGCCTACTACGGCAACGACGAACTCCACACACGACGGCCCAGCGGCAGTACGTTCAGCTTCGTCACAGCGACCGCGCTGATCGCCCTCGACGAAGCGAAAACACTCGGTGCGGAGCTGCCTGAGAAACGTATCCAGCAAGCCATCGATTCGATCCTACGACAACGCTATCCCGACTTCGCCTACGCCTACGGTGAATACCTGAAGCTGATGCCGCGTTACGGCATCAACCGACCCGCCGGCAGCCTGGGACGCTCGCAAGCATGTAATCTCGCGTTGCGGCTCTACGGCGATGAGTTTGTCACTGACGAGGTCCTCAAAACTTGGCTCAATCGATTGTTTGCCCGCAACGGATGGCTCAGCATTGGTCGCAAGTACCCGGTGCCGCACGAATCGCACTTTGGCGTCGCGGGGTATTTTTACTATTACGGGCATTTCTACGCGGGCCTCACGATCGAGCAGCTACCACCCGAGGAGCGGCCATACTTCCAAGATCACTTGGCACATATTCTCCTCCCTCTGCAGGAGAAAGACGGCAGCTGGTGGGATTATCCGCTCTACAACTATCATCAGCAGTATGGCACCGCGATGGCGGTCTGTGCGCTGCTTCGCTGCCAGCAGCCCCTTGCTCCTGCGGCTGTTGAGTAGCGTCTTCCAACGCTGCTCCGTTCGACATCGTCTGCCGCCGCCTCGCCGATCGCGTTCTCGCCTCGCGGCACAACTTTAGCCCTTATGCGCAGTTTGATTCACAATTCTTCGACCACTGATTCGGTCGTGACGGTTGTGACGGGCTCGGGCTACCGAATCCAGCTCCTTCTCCGCGAGTCCACCTACCAGCGCGCACGCATAACCTAGGTTTCAGTAGATGCGGCAGCGGCCTCGCTACGAGTCGCTCGCACGCCCGGCGTCCCCCCGCCAGAGACCCAGGTCTCACACCGATAGCTCCCGGCAACTCCCGAGAATCATTGTTCAACGTCCAGCAGTTTGCTTTGACCCAGCTTAGAGTTCGCCGATGGGATTCCTAAAGAGTTTTTTTACAAACGTCTTCCATGAGGAAGTCGTGGCCGAAGTCACGAGCAGCTTCCAAGAGCTTGAAGAGCAAGAATTGGAAGCGCACTTGGGCATTAGTCGCTACGGCGATTTCATCCTGTCTGATGCGGTCCGACCATCGTACGATCTGAACGTCGTCCCGTCGGCCGGTTTTCGTCACGACACGTACCGCGATGAGTCAAGCAAGCAAGACGTGCCTGTCGTGATGGCGGCGGTCTCGCGCGAGCGGATGTTCGACACGTTCATGGAGTTGCTTGAACCCCTGGGTCCCGCAGTCGACGTTGTACTCGAAACAAGTCACAACTACTCCGACAGCGGCCATCAAGATCTGTATCGCGAGCACATCGACATGCCCATCCTGCAGAGCATTCTGTGGGACTTTGAAGATCTGCTGGTCAACGACGGCTGTACTGGGATCGCCGTGCTCAATCCCAAAACACCCCAAGAAGTTCAATTCGACGAGCACAAGCTGTTGATTGTCTACGGCCAAAACCTCACGCCCTACGAGGGCGTCTTGATCGACGCGGGACTCAACTGCAACGAGCAGCTGAAGTTCATCACCGAAGCCGAACACGTCCATTCGACCAATGACGATTACATCCAGCGTTTCGAAGAACTGAAGATGCGTCTGGGTATCGACGGCAACGAAGGCAGCGACGAGGCGTGTTATTGAGGAACTATCCGTCAGCAATCCTCACCAGGCACGACCTACAAGCAACATATCACCGAGTACAAACGCTCCACTTGGCTGCGGCTTTGCAAACCGCCGGGCCGGTTGTTCCCAAGGAACAGCCGGCCCGTTTTTTTGAGGGGTGCTCGCAAAGGTCAAACCATCGGTCACCGCAAGGCCATCATGGGTGTCGCCTGCGGCGGGCGAGCATGCCGATTGCAACGCTCATGCCCAGCAACGTCGCGCTGGCCGGTTCGGGGATGAGTCGCTGCTCAAAGATCCAGGGGATTACCGGTGTATTCCGCCGGAAGGCGAGCACCCAGCTCCCGTGGTCCACCACCCCGTCAGTGGTCAGCAGGTTGGTCGGCGCCCCGATCTCTTCTAGTGCTGCGTGTAGTTCTGTCGAAGAAAATGAGGGTACCACACTGTCTTGTAAGTCATGGACGAAGTACATCGGCGTCGATTTCAGTGCCTCTAACCGTTGGGTAGTCACCGCGCCGCCGCCAGCAATCGACACACCCGCCGCGTAGACGCCGGGGTACTTTTCGATCAAACGTGGCGTAGCGAATCCGCCATCGGAGAAGCCCGCCAAGTAGATGCGTCTGCGGTCGACGTCGTAGCGGCTGGCTATGTCTTGCGTGAGCTCGTGTGCGAGAGCTTCATAACTGAACCAACTCCCAGGGACGGGAATCTTGGGAACGAGCAAGTAGCCGGCGTAGGCCTCATCAGCTGCGTCTGCCATGGGACCTGGTCCGAGCCGAAAGCGATTCTCACGCTGCATGGTGTGCAACAGATCGTGCATCTTAGGATAGAGATACACGAGATTATTCTCGGCGATGCCATCCATCGAACCGTGCAGGTACACCACCAACGGCGCATCGGTGAGCTCTTCGTAGCCAGGCGGTCGGTAAAGCTCATAGTCGAGCGACCGCTGCGAATCAGAGACGGTGCCGGTCTCGCGGTCGTAGTCATCCAGTCCGGGGCCGAGCAATGTGGAGGCGGCTACTGGTGACGCCAACAGCATGGCCAACACGAAACAGGCATACTTGCGTAGCATAGCTAGATCCATTGGTTTTTGTTTGAGTTGGTGCTGTGCCGACATTGTATTGGCATAGAACACCCATAATCAACCGTTTTTTGCGCGGGATTGACGTCGGCAAGATCCGCTCCTCGGGTCGTGCTTCTGTATGCCGTCTGGGCAAAATCTGTCGACATTGCTGGCTCGAAGCTCTGGTGAAAGCGGTTTGTCTGTAGATTCGTCCGCGTTTTGCTTGAGGTCCGTGTTTGCGTGTGGTTGAATGGAATGAGGAGCAGGGACGCTTGTGGTTGGTTGGACGGAACCGCAGCACCTCGTCTCTTTCGAGCTTTCCATGCTCAACTGTCCTCAAGTCAGCCCGCAGCGTGCGCGCGAAATCGTGCGCGATATCGCCTTCGCCTCGCGCCCGCGCGGACGGTTTTTTGTGCTGCTGTTCACGGCTTCGATGATCGCCTCGTTTGGACTGATCGCCAATAGCACGGCCGTCATCATCGGTGCGATGCTCGTCTCGCCATTGATGACGCCAATCTTCGGCGCGGCGCTGGGAATGCTCAGGGGCAATCCGAGAATGCTAGCGCGCGCGCTGTGGAGCGAATTGGCCGGCGTCATCCTAGCCGTCGGGGCTGCGTACCTGGTTGGTATTCCGCAGCTGACGTTCGGCTCAGCAACTCCTGAAATGCTGGCGCGCACGCAGCCGAATCTGCTAGATCTGTTCGTGGCGATATTTGCCGGCTTCGCCGGTGCCTACGCCCTGATCGATGAACGTGTGAGCCCGGCACTGCCGGGGGTGGCGATCGCCACTGCCATCGTCCCGCCGCTATCGACTTGCGGCCTGTGCCTCTCGATCGGAGCTTGGTCGGGCGCACGTGGCGCGATGTTGCTGTTCTTGGCAAACTTCGTATCGATCCTCATCGTCGCTATGGCCACTTTCGCACTGGGGGGACTCATGCGGCGAAGAAGGTACACAGCGCGGAGGGTAATCGGTCACTTCGGCCCCACGCTGGCGTCATTTGCCGTGATTGCCGTCATTCTCACCAACTCGTTGATCCGCATCGGGCGCGACCGCGCCCTCGAACTGTCTATTACTCAAACACTGAACGATCAACTAGAAGGCCTACGCGGAGCGGATCTCGAAGAAAGCGTTTATCGAGTCACTCCCAACGGTGTGCAGGTGCTCGCCACAGTTCGCGCTCACCGCACGATTTCACCAACTTGGGTGACATCGATTCAGCAAGCGCTCGAAGAGGCGATCTCCGACGACGTCGACTTGGTCGTGAGAACCCAACGTTCGCGTGACGTGTGCGCGCTGGGCTCGTCGCTTCAGGTTGTCCATCCAGACCTTGATGGCGTGTTCCTCGTGCCAGCGCCGGATGACTTCGCAGCTCGTGAGTCGCTCGCATCGCAAGTGGTGCGCGAGTTCTTCGAAGATGAGCCAGGCTTCGAACTTACGCGGATAGAATACGGAAAGTCGCCGCAAGGCGAGAGTGTGATCGTCGCGTACACCGACGCAATCCGGCGCATTACGCAGGGTGAATTCGACGACCTCGAAGCCGATCTTCAGGATCGATTTGATGACAACACGCTGCACCTCTTTGTTCGGGTTAACTCGTCCCGGTTGCGCGGCCGAGATGGGCCAATTCTGGTGGAGTGGACCAACGTAAGAATTGCAGGCGAGGAGAACATCGCCAGAAAGAAGAAACTTGAAATAGCTATCATGGATGCCGTCAAGAACATGTCGAGCAGCATTCCGCTACGCATCCACTTCAATTGGTCAGGGCAGCGCTGGCGGGCGCTAGTTGAATTGATAGGCGGCGAAGTCTTCTCACCGGAGCGCGTCGCTGAGTTGCGCAATTCGCTACCAGACGACATGGCGGACGAGGTCGAAGTGCTCGTTTGGCGGCGAAGCGACTTTATCGTTTCCGAGGACGGAATCTCTGATTATGGAACGTTGGTCGAGTCTGACGCGCCTCGGAGTAGCGAGTCGCTACGCAGATTGTTCCGCACCACGTCTTCGTCGCCGACCGTGCCGCCCGACGACGATCAGGCCGAGTCAGTCGCGAACGTCGAAGCGGCCGGTGGGTGAAACTAGCGAAAGCTAGGTTCACGAATCCGCTGGGCCTGGGCGCGTACTTCGGGGTTTTCCGGCTGGCGCGGCATTTGGCGCCCGGATGCATCCCGACCATAATGGCGCGACTGAATCACACTGGTCAAAACGGACTGGTCAGCCGGCGGTCGCGCGGTGGCCGACCTGCAGCCGTTATTGGCACACACGGATTGCCATGTCGACACAAATTACTTGCCCCGCTTGCCAAAAGTCGTTTGCATTCAGGCCAGAGCTGGTTGGAAAGCAGGTGAAGTGCCCGTGCGGACACTCGTTTCGTGTGCAAGCGCCGACGGCGAGCCAGCCTCCAACGCTCAGCCAGACAGTCACGCCGCCGACAGCTCAACCGGCCGAGCAAACTCCAAGGGCGGCCGTCTCTCGACCGGCAGCGTCGACTGCCAGCGAGAGCGAAGTGGCCGAATCGTGGCGGGATTACGCACTTAAAGCGGGCGGCGGCTTCTTCGTGCTCGGTGCGGCGAGCTATGTTTTGCCGCTGTTTGGATTGCAGATTCGCAAGTTGGCGCGGATGGGGATCGAGGGCCCGGAATTCAGCGCCTGCATGGCATTGTCGGGACTGGTGCTGTTGGGCGCATCGCAAATGCGAAAGCCGGCGCTGTTCCTATCCACCAGCGTGCTCGGTGCAGCATTGTTCTTTGGTGCATTTGCACTGGCCTTCATGGGAAGCACGCAACCGTCAGGTCAGCAACTTGCACAACGTGAATCTGTCAGACAGGACGGTACTCGCCAGCAGCAAATGAGATCGACGGCAGACCCGCAACAACCCCCGCATGGAAATAGCCGCGCTGGTAGCACGAGGAACGAACGGCCGGACCAGCCGCAGTCTGGGGAGCGATTCGCTGACCGGGATATGGCGGACCCGACGGCCGACGACCCTACCCGCCTTTCGATGGAAGAGCACAAGCAGAGAACCGCCGAGCGGATGCGGCAACAGCAAGAGGAAGCCAAGCAACGTGAGGAGGAGCGCGAGCGTCGCCGTCGCGAGCGCGAACAGGAAAGCAAACTTCGCCGCGAAAAAATTGAACGCGAAATGGAGCAGCAACGTCGGGAGATGGAAGAGGAGAGTAGACGCCTTCGCGAAAGATCTGAACGCGATAGGGAGATGCGCCGTCGGGAGATCGAACAGGACCAGACAGATCGCGAGCGGAGCCGCGAAATCGAAAAACGAACCGAGGTGCGTCGCCGATCGCTGGAGCGTCGTCGCGAGGACCAACTGCTGGTGAACCTGAAGCCAGGTGAGAAAGCGGGTGGCGACGGCGGGGGAGACTATATTTTGGTTGACCAGCAGCTGCGCCCCGTCGTCGGGTTCCATTTCTATCAGCGCAGCTTTGGCGACAGGGTGCTGGGCGACCTGGTTCCCGTCTACGACCAAGACGACCCGCTCGGTGAATCCGACGAAGTCGTGATGGCCAAACGCGGCTACGTGGTCGCCGGCCTGGTGGTCGATGCGGAGAGACACGTAAACGCCGTCAAGGTCGTCTTCGCCAAGCGGCGCGGTCGTCGCCTGAACGTGCGTGACAGCTACGAGTCGCCCTGGCTGGGCACGCCCAGTGGCAGTCAGCCGCCGATCAAGCTACAAAGCGATCGCGCCTTGGTCGTTGGCACCTACGGCGGCCGCGGCCTCGTCCTCGACTCGGTCGGGTTAGTTGTCGTCGGGCGGTAGCTTCGTCGTATGCTGATTCGGCACTCAAGCCCAGCGGACGCAATTCGACGATAAATGGATGGCGCCGCGGCGAGAGCCGCTGACACACCGAAGTCAGTAGACGTCGATTGGCAAGAAAAAAACGACCGCTGCCGGAGATCGCTCTCCGACGCGCGGTCGTTGTTGGAGGATCTTGTCCGCCGTCGGCTACTTGTTGATCGACTGCCAGTGGGCGTCGGCCTTGGCGAGTTGCTCTTGCTGGTCGCCTTGGTTCCAAACCTGTTGGGCATCGACGTTCTTGTTGGTTAAGAACAGCAACAGCCGTCCGTCAACGATCTTGAAGTTGCGTGGATCGACGGGGAATTTGTCTTTCAGCGCCATTCCCGTCGCGCACCAGCCGCCGTACGCCGGCAAGAACTTTTCCGGATCCTTCTCAAACGCCTGCTTGGCCTTGGCGTTGACCAGGTAGTACGTCACACCGTTGTAGTCCGACGAGAACTCTTTCTTGCCACGCACCGGCTTGTTTACCGCGAAGTACGCGACCGGACAGTAGCCTTCCAGTGCCACGCCGCTGCTGGGTAGGTTGTAGTTGTGCAAGTAAGCACGCGAGACTGCTTCATGTTTCATCGACGCTTTCTCGTCCGCATTGGCGGCACTGTACATCAATGCGATAACGGATCCGATCGCGAGCGCGAAAACAACTGTAGAACGTTTCATCTGGGCTTCTCCTGATTTCTTGTGTGGGTGGTCGGCGACTCGAGCAGCCGAGTCGTCCGCAGGCGGGTGAAATGCAGTGACGTCACAGTCATTGAGATGCGTACCAACCACATCTCTTACGCCAGTGACCGAAGAGATTTTCTGTAAAAACGACATTTACATTTCTTGATTGATTTGTGGTAAGAACACGGACGGCGGGCGCATCTGCGTTTTAGGGTTTGCGACCCCGCCGCACTCGCGCATAATCACTCTAGGGTTCGGGGTATCTGTTGTTGATGGCGGAAGATAGTCCGCAAAAAGTTTCAACCTTTTCGACCACCTGGACCAACGCGATGTCATTGAACGGCCAAGCTCAAGCTGCCCCCCAGACTGCGACTGCCAAGAAGAAGAGCTATTTCGCGACCGTCCCCCCGCAAGAGATTCTGCCGATTATTGATAGCGGCTACGAATCCAGCGTCAAAGGCATCTACGTCATCGGCGACGTGACCGGCATCCCCCTGGTGAAGATCGCGGCCAACCACGGCGCGGAAGTCATCGACAAGATGGAACGCAAGAAGGCGTTCGAACGAAATAGCCACGACAACGGCCAACTCGACGTGGTGATCATAGGGGGTGGGCCGGCCGGTTTGTCGGCCGCCATTGAAGCGCAGAAAAAAGGCCTCAAGTACGTCGTACTGGAACGCTCGCACGCCGTCAACACGGTGCGCGGTTTTCCACCTGGCAAGAAAGTCTACTCCGAGCCGCGATTCTTGCAGAATAACAGCGGGTTAGAGGTCGAAGGAGATCGCGAGAAGTCCGAGTTTTTGGAGATGGTCGATCAGGCCATCAAACAGAATGACCTGAAGATCAAGGAAGGCGTCGAGGTCAAACGGATTCGCAAACGGGGCGAACACGATTTCGAGGTCGAAGTAGCCGATGGCTCCCCGTTTCCAGCGCGTAATGTGATCGTCGCGATTGGCCGGCAGGGCGAGGCCCGCAAGCTTGACGTCCCCGGCGAAGACAAGGCACACAAAGTTGTTTATCGGCTGCATACACCCAAAGACTACGCAGACAATGACGTGCTGATCGTCGGTGGCGGCAACTCAGCCATCGAAGCGGCGTTGATGCTGATGGACGACAACCGCGTCACGCTTTCCTACCGCCGCGACGAGTTCTTCCGGCTGAAGCAGGACAACCGCGAAGCGATTGAAGCAGCCATCGCGGAAGACAAGCTTACCGTCCTGTTTGAGTCGAACGTCCAAGAGATCCGCGAAGACGAAGTCGACCTCCAAGTCAAAGGCGAAACGCAGACGCTGTCGAACGACTACGTGCTCGTACTGATCGGAACCTTGCCGCCGGTCGATTTCCTGCTCGATACGGGGATGGAACTCGACGGTGTGTGGACGACCAAGCGCGTGATCTACTGTGCAATCGGCATTCTTATCGGCTACTTCACTTATTTTCAGGCGAAGCACTTTTCGCTGACGCCGGTTCCCGAGGGCTCCGATCTGACCTACGTTCCCGGGTTTTCCTGGATCTTCAACTTCCTCGCCGATCGGTTCTCCAATCTCTACTCGTTTTACTATCTGCTGTACTTCACCGGCATACTGGGTTTTGGGCTGTACTGGGGCTGGCGCTACAAACACCGCCTCATCTGGCGGCGCAATCTGTCGAACATCTTTTTCAATTGGACGTTATGGTGGGGCATTCCAACATTGCTGGTGGCACTATGGGGAAAAAATCCATGGACGCCGCTGCTGACGCGTTCGCTGAATGCGTGGCCGCTGAACATGACCGCGTTCGATCTCGACCCGATTGCGCAACCGGGCGAACCGAGTTGGTGGACGGCGGTTGCCGTGTTTGGTGTGATTTGGGCGGTGATTCTCACCTTCGTAATCCTGCCTGTGTTCACTTTGTTCTTTGGTAAGTTCTATTGCTCGCACGTGTGCAGTTGTGGAGCCCTGGCCGAGACGGTGGGCGGTGCGTTCCGTCATCGCGGACCCAAAGGCGATACGTCGCGCTGGGTCGAACGTTTTGGCTACGTCGTCATCCCGCTGGCAGTGCTGGTGACGGTCTTGCACTTGATGGGCATCGACACGCCGTTCGGGTACTACAACTCGTTGGTGGGCACGTTCTTCGCCGGCGCCCTCGCCATCGGCGTCTATCCGTTTCTCGGTCAGCGCGTGTGGTGTCGATACTGGTGTCCGCTGGCGTTTTGGATGAACTTCTGGGGACGCTGGTCGCGGTTCAAGATTTCGGCGGAGCCTGGCAAGTGCATCGACTGCAACATTTGTAATCAGTATTGCCAGATGGGCATCGACATCAAGTCGCGTGCGTTGCAAGGTCAGCCAGTCACGCTGAAAGATTCTCCCTGCGTTGGCTGCGCGGAGTGCATCGTTCGATGCCCGATGGAAATTTTGCACCTGGGCGAGCTGCCCGAGAACAAGCCCTACCGTGGCGGAACCGATGCTGGACCAGGCAGTACAATGACGTTGCCAGTCCTCAGCACACTCGATATTCCCAAGATGAATGACAGATCTCTGGAGGAGCGCGGCTAGCTGCTACGCGCGTAGGTCTCATGCAAAAGAAAGAATACTCCGGGGCGTGGTTGTGGTTAGCACTCGCCACGTTCGTCATGCCAATCGGCGTGGCGGTCTCAGCGTTTCGCACGCTGCCCAAACCGTTGACCTATCCCGAAGTCAAACCCGATGTTTCCGGCGTCGATCAACAGTTGTGGAACCACCTGCTGCAGACGTACGTCGCGGACGGGTTGATTGACTACGATGGCCTCCGGCGCACGCATCTATTCAAAACCTACCTCGCACAGCTCGCCGCCGCGCAGCCTGAGAAACTGCCCGACGATGCCCATCGGCTGGCGTTCTTGTGCAACGCTTATAATGCGTTTGTGATCAACGGTGTGCTGATTCATAAAATTGATGGCAGCGTGCTCGACTACAAGAGCCGAGACGACACGGGTTTCTTCGATCTGTCCGAGCACATTCTGGCCGGCAAGACGATCTCGCTGAACTTCCTGGAGCACAAAGTCATTCGCGAAGACGATAAGCCACGCGATGAAAAGACCTACAACGAGCCACGCATCCACGTGGCACTGGTGTGCGCTGCCAAGAGTTGTCCGACGATTCGTCCCGAGGCATATGTGGGCAGTCGCCTCGACAGCCAACTCGAAGATCAAGCCAAGGCGTTCGCCAACAAGGAAGACTACGTGCGTTACGACGCCGACGAGCAGAAGCTGTACCTCAGTCGGATCCTCAAGTGGTACGGCGTCGATTTTGGCGGCGAGACAGGCGTGCTCGATTTTCTGGCTGAGCGTGTCGAAGCTACTGATTGCTTGCAGGGCATCGCAGCTGCTCGTGCTGGCGAAGTTGAAATTGTGTATAATAAATATGATTGGTCGCTGAACACGCAGGGCACCGCGGCGGCATCGAAGGCGAATACCGGCTTCGGCTCGGGTTCGATTCCCAACGAGTAACCGACAGGAAGCAACACTGCATGGCGATGGAGAGCGATAGCGAAAACTGGATCGCCGATCTGCGCGCCACAGGCGAGCAGCAGGCGGAGGCACTCGCCAAGCTCAACAAGATTCTCGTCGGTGGTCTCCGCCGTAGCTTTCAGGGCAAGGGTGTCGACCAGGCGTTTTGCGAAGATATCGCGCAGGAATCGGTGCTCAAGATCCTCGAGAAGCTCGACCAATTCGAGGGCCGCAGTCGATTTACGACCTGGGCCATGTCGATCGCTATTCGTCGCGCGGTGAGCGAGCTGCGGAAAAAGCGTTACCAAAATGTGTCGCTCAACCAGCTCTCCGATGGCGAGCAGCTGGAGATCGACGTCCCCGACCAGAGTGCGGAGCAGCCGGAGCAGGCGGAGGAGCGGCGAAATGTGCTGCTCAAATTAAAAGAACTCATCGAAGGTAAGTTATCTCACAAACAACGCGTCGCACTCCAGGGCGGGTTGAATGGAATGACCGTCGACGAAGTTGCTTTGCACACGGGAAGCAATCGCAACGCGGTCTACAAGCTCATCCATGACGCGCGTCAGAAGCTCAAACGCGAACTTGAGAAAGATGGCTACGATGCACCAACCATACAGTCGCTGTTCAGCTAACTCAGGGAACTTACGGCGGAAGTAAAACCATGCCGATCACCGACGAACAAATCAAAGCGCTGGTCAACATGATCGCCTCGGTCCAACCCGACGAGTTGGATTGCGACGCCTGTTCGCAACACATCGCGGAATTCGCCGAGACGCAGCTCTTGGGCAAGACCGTCGATGAGTCCCAGCAAGCGATCCAAACGCACTTGGAAAACTGCCATTGCTGCCAGGCCGAATTCAACGACCTCCTGGCTGCACTTAAAGGTATCGAGGAGGAGTGAACGGCAACTTGGCACCCAGTTTCTCCTCAGCGGATCTTCAGCGTCTGCGAACCGAGACGTTTATCCAACACCTCGATTACCATCCGCAGCTTGGCTCGACTAATGATCGCGCCATGCAGCTCGCCGGTCAATCGGACGAGTCTTTTCCGCTGCTTGTACTAGCCGAGTCGCAAACGGCCGGGCGAGGACGAGGTTCGAACCTGTGGTGGTCGAGTGGTGGAGCGCTGACGTTTTCCGTCGTGTTGGCGACCGAAGCTGCCCAACTGCCGCCGCAACGCTGGCCCCAAGTATCGTTGATCGTAGGATTGGCGGTGTGCGAAGCCCTTGAGGAGTTGCTGTCGCGCGGTGTGCCGACAACCAGTTTAGACGCGCTGCCCGCCGCACAAGTGAAGTGGCCCAACGACGTTTACCTCGAGGGACGAAAGATCTGTGGCATTCTGGTGGAAGTGCCACCCAGCCTGCCCGGCAAGCTAGTACTGGGCATCGGCATCAATGTCAACAATTCGGTCGACGACGCACCTGAGGAAATTCAGCAGCGGGCCACGTCGCTTAGCGATCTGACTGGGCATCACTACTCGCTGACGGATGTGCTGGTCAAAGCGCTTCAGCAACTAGGCGAGCGACTCGAAACGCGCCGTCTGTGGACCGACGAAGTCGTCACGGGCTGGCGCGACCGTTGTTTCCTGACCGGCAAATCGATTCAAATCGACAACGGCACCCGCCAGTCGACGGGCAAATGCCGCGGCATCGACGAGACTGGGGCGTTGCTGGTAGAGAATGCCGGACAGGTCGAAAAACACCTGGCTGGGGTGATTGCGGTGCTGTGAAACTCGGCAGATGAAAGTCGAACGAGAGCGAATCGCTGCTCCAACCCCAATTCATCCCTTGAGAACACCGAGCATCAAGAATTTTCTTGACACGCTTTTCGGACAAGATCTATGATGCGCTAGTCGGTGGTAAGGGCGATCCTATCAGTGTGGCAGCACGACATATACCGAGTTACCGATCTCATAGCTTGTTTCCGCTGCGTTCCACACCGGAATCGAATCGTCATTACTGCCAACGTACAGAGCCCCTTCAAAACTGGAGCAGTGAGGCCTAATGATGATTCTTACCAACTCGCGCACAAGATGCGCCCCAAGCGTGCCGAACGCGGTCGCGTTTCTCGGCAAGATATTCTCACTCGCAGCGCTGCTTGCCTGTTGTTTTCCGCAGTCACCACGTGCCGAGGCGAGCGACACCTTGCGGACGGTGGCGTTTACCGGCGACGCCGCACCAGCGAGAGCCGGTGATGTGCAGCACGACCCGATCTTCATTTCATTTGGCATACTTGGTTTTCAGGACGTAGTGCTGAATGACCACGGACAAACTGCCTTTGTCAGCTATATCGGGTCAGAAACACCGCCAATGCCTCCTGATTTCTTCTTTCCTCGAGATGCCATTGTGCGTGAACGGTCCGACGGCACTTTGTCGCTAGTTGCCCAAGGTTTTGACCCCGTTCCTGAATCAATGAATGGTGAATTCTCTGGCTTTTTTCTTCGCAACAGCGAACCATCAGTAAACAATCGAGGACAAGTTGCGTTTGCAGTTCCCTTTGCGGGAGCGTTCGTGGATGACGGAGGCGTACTAGAACCCATATTTGGTGAAAATATGACGGATCTGATACCAGGAAAAAGACTCGCGACCTCCCCCAACGACCTAAGGTTTAACGATCTCGGTCAGGCTTCATTTACCGTGGGTATCTTCGAGCCTGGCGCGGGGACAACTGATGATAGGGGACTCTTCCTAGGTGAAGCAGAAAGTAGCGATCTGACCTTAGTGATTCGGAGCGAGGATCGACCGCCGAGCTTCGAAGACTTCTTTATCCGATCTATCAGTAATCGCTCACTAAACAACAATGGCGAATTGGGCTTCTTGAGCTTCTTGATTGCTGATCGCGTTTCTGCCCCCAACGGAACGGCAATTCTGGGCGGAGAGCCAGGATCACTATCTGTCGCTGCGTATCGGGGGAACCCTGTCCCCGCGATGGGTGGCGGCACTGGTTCCCTGACCGTCAGAGAAATTCGGGAAAATTCAGCATTTAATGACGCCGGAGCGATGGCTTTCGTTGCTACCGTTGAGGGGCCGGGGGTTGATTTCTCAAACGACCATGCACTGTTCCGCGGTGGTCTCGGTGAAGAGATAAAAATGATCGCGCGGGCGGGTTCGCCGGCACCGACTAGTGCCCCAGATGAATACTATGATGGCATTTCTAGCGACTCGATCATCAATGGCGGTGGGCAGATTCTTTTTACCGCTGCGTTTGACGGAGTTGGTGTTAACGATGCGAATAACAACGTGCTGTTGCGCTACCATCCTGACGGTGGCGTGGAAGTGATTGCGCGGGACGGTGATCCTGCTCCCGGAGCCGAGAACGGTGTGAACCTTGGAGCGAGTCGGACGTTTCTTGATTTTGCGCTGAACGGGCTCGGCCAGGCTGCCTTTGTGGCCGGCTTGTCTGACAACAGCACGGCGCTCTACGCCGAGGATCTCTCAGGCGATTTGACGCTGATTGTGCGTACCGGCGATTTGCTCGATGTAAGTGACGATCCACTAATGCCGGACTTGCGCGAGGTGCAATCCTTCGAGTTTATCGGCGGCAGCGGTAATCAGGATGGCCGACGCAGCGCCTTCAACGAGCGAGGCCAACTGGCTTTCACCGCCTCGTTCACCGACGGCTCGCAAGGCGTGTTCGTCTCGGATCTGGTCGCCGTGCCGGAACCAACTTCGGCGGTCTTCATCGCTGTCGCACTAACGTTGGTGAGCACGCGCCGTCGATGCGTTTCGCACATCCAATGAGCCAATCCGCGCAGTAGTGCGAGTCAATGGTCAGATTACTGCGATCGAACTACATCAACTAGTTTCTGACTTGAGCGGCGTGTCGTCGCCGCCGTTAGCCGACAGGTTGCAAACAACTATATGGGGTAATTAAATCCTCCCGCAAGTGAATCGATTTCGGCGCCATTACCTTCTTTGCAACTCATGGAACTTGCAACGCCAAGAATTTTCTTGACATGGTTTTTGCTCAAAGTCTATGATTCGTTGCATTAGGAGATAAGGACGGTGTAGTAAGCGTGTGGCCGCAAGAAGCATCTGGTGTGACCGATCTTGTGCATTGCTTTTGCTGCCTCTGCGCCCGACTCATCGTCACTGCGACCGGCGTGTTGATCGCAGTCGAACCTGGAACAGAGAGGCCTAATGATGATTCTTAACAGTTCGCGCACGAGGTGCGCACCGAGGACGTTTCTCGCAGTCGCGTCAACAGGCAGAATTCTATCACTTGTAGCACTCCTTACGTTCTGTTCTCCGCCGCTACCAAGTGCCGAAGCCAGCAGCAAGCTACAGACGGTGGCTCTTACCGGCGACCCCGCACCAAGGCGACCCGGCGAAGAAGATAAGGACCCTATTTTTGCAACTCGACTTGCGAGACCATTTGAGTCTGTCGCTATCAATGATCTTGGGCAAACTGCATTTATCGGTACTATTGAAACACCAGATACTATAGGCGATAGGCCAGTCGTCAGACGACGAGACTCGATTCTGCGTAGTCAGACGGACGGCGATCTGGCTCTGGTGGTGTCCGAGGGCGATTCCGTGCCGGGATCGCCAGGGAACGACACCTTTCGTCTTTTGTCAGTTACGGATCCGATCATCAACAATCGAGGGCAGGTCGCGTTTGTTGCCTCACAGGGAGGCTTTTTGGATGATGCCGGAGTGCTGAAACCCATCATCGACGAAAGTGTGGCGGATTCGTTTCCCGGGAAGAGACTCAGTTCGCCGCTATGGCTCACCCTCAACGACCGCGGGCAGATGGCGTTCGTGTCAGGAATTTTTGAACCTAGCGCAACCCAGACCGACGATTTCAGGCTATTTCTCGCCCAGGTAGACAGCCCTGAGTTGAAGCTAATTGCCAGGAGCGAAGGCGGCTCCCCCGGGTTGGAGGATTCCTCTATCAGTCAGATATCAACACCATTGCTAAATGATCAAGGCGAGATCGCGTTCAATGCTGTACTCAGCTCAGAGCAGGTTTCTGCTCCCAATGGTAGTGCCGTTCTACGTAGCGATTCAGGTGCGCTGTCGGTCGTGGCTGTTCGGGGACAGCCTGTTCCCGAGATTAGTGATCAGGGGCAGTTTGCAGTGAGTGAGGTTGGCGGAGGATTCGGAATCAACAACGCTGGTGAGATACCATTCTATGCATCGGTAAAGGAACCGGGCAGATTTGCCCCCACGTACGTCGCACTCTTCATCGATGCTGGGAGCGATGGGCGTCAATTGGTCTGGCGTCAGGGCAATGCGGTCCCGATCTCAGATTCCGAACTCACGTACGGAGTTGCTCAAACCACTCCGGTTCTTAACTCGCAGGGCCAACTTCTGTTTCGCACAACTCTACGCGGAGAAGATGTAGATGAGACCAATGAGGACGCAATCGTTCGGCAAACTCCTGGTCAACTGGCGGAACTCGTTGCACGCAGGGGGGATCCCGCTCCCGGCGTAGAAGACGGAGTGCTGTTTAGAGAATTGGCCCTCGTTGCTAACCACTCGATAAATGGCCTGGGCCAGGCTGCCTTTACGTCAACCTTGTCTGACAACACTTCCGCGCTGTATGCCGAAGACTTGTCAGGAGACCTAAAGTTGATCGTGCGTACGGGTGATTTGCTCGATGTGAGTGACGATCCACTAATGCCGGACTTGCGCGAGGTGCGATCCTTCGAGTTTATCGGCGGCAGCGGTAACGAGGACGGCCGACGCAGCGCCTTTAACGAACGAGGCCAACTGGCTTTCAGCGCCACGTTCACCGATAACTCACACGGCGTGTTCATTTCAAATCTGGTCGCCGTGCCGGAACCAACTTCGGCGTCTGTCGTAGCCGTCGCACTGACATTGGCGAGTGCGCGCCGTCGATGCGTTTCGCACATCCAATGAGCCAACCCGCACGGCAACGTTGGGCTATTGTCATATCATGCGATCGCCCTACGCCTCGCCAGGCGTTTCGCAATTGGCGTGTCATGGCGCAACGTTGACGGACAGGTTGCAAACACCTGGCGTGGAGATAAACTAATCGTCTTTCGAGTGAGCGGGTAGCGGCTGTGGGTATTTTCCAACCTACCTATGGAAATTGCATTGCCAGGAATTTTCTTGACTCCCGTTTTGCGCAAAGGCTATGATTCGTTTCGTGAGGAGATAACGGCGGTGTGAGTTGCGTGTAGTAGGCGAAAAATATCTCGGGTTAGCGAAGTCACGGAGTAATTCTGCTGTCTCGGCGCGCGAATCTTGATCACTACGACTGGTGTAGTGATCCCCGTCAGACCAGGAACAGAGAGGCCTATTGATGATTCTTAACACTTGGCGCACGAAGTGCGCACCGAGGACGTTTCTCACAGCCGCATCAACAGGCAGAGTTCTATCGCTTGTAGCACTCCTTTCGTTCTGTTGTCCGCCGCTACCAAGTGCCGAAGCCAGCAGCAAGCTACAGACGGTGGCTCTTACCGGCGAGGAAGCACCAAGGCGACCGGGCGAGGAAAATGCGAATCCGGTGTTCATAGCTGTTGGTTCAGGGGGATTTGAGTCTGTCGTCATCAATGATCTTGGGCAAACTGCATTTATCGGTACTATCGAAACGCCAGATACCTCGTCCAGTGATCCATTTGCAATACGACGAGAATCCATTTTGCGTGGACAGACGGACGGCAGTCTGGCTCTGGTCGTGTCCGACGGCGATCCTGTGCCGGGATCGTCAGGGAATGACACCTTTGGTTTCATGGCCTCAGGGGATCCCCACATCAACAACCAAGGACAGGTCGTGTTTGCGTCAGGCAGTGAAGGGGTCTTTGTGGATGATGCCGGAACGCTGGAATCCATCTTTGACGATCGTATTGACCTGTTACCGGGAAAGCAACTCTCCTCGTTTATCGCGACAATGTCCCTGTCCCTCAACGATGACGGACAGGTTGCGTTCCCAGTTGGCATTCACGAGCCTGACGGAACCGGAACCAGTGACTTCGGGCTTGTTCTGGGCGAAGTAGGCAGCAGTCAGTTAACACTCGTTGCTCAATCCAAAGACCGAGTGCCAGGTCTAGACAGTTTCACCTTGCGGTGGATCCAGAACCCATCATTAAACGACCAAGGAGAAGTCGCTTTCGTTAGCGGAATAATCGATGAACAGGTCCGTCGTTCCGAGGGAACTGCGATACTGCAAGGAGAGCCAGCGTTGCTCTCCAGCGCTGCATATACGGGAAAGCCTATCCCCGAGACGGGTGACGACGGGCAGTTGTCAGTTCAGTTTCTAGGCGGATTATACGCATTCAACGATGCAGGAAGGCTTGCTTCCTCCACGACAGTCCAGGGACCGGGTGTGGATGCCTCCAACGACCAGGCGCTCATCAGCGACGCGGAAGGCGGGAGTCTCAAGTTGATTGCCCGAGAGGGCAGTGCCGCCCCAATCAACGGTGCGGAAGTCGACTACGGCAGTAACGTAGGCGTCCCAATTCTCAACTCGCGGGGCCAAATACTCTTTCGCGCATCGCTTGCTGGAGAGAATGTGGATGATACCAATGACGACGCGCTCTTTCGCTATGAGCCTGGACAAAGTGTGGAGATCATTGCGCGCGCTGGAAATCCCGCTCCTGGCGTCGAGGCTGGAGTAAACTTCGGCGAGGTCAGTTCAGGTTCCAGTACCATCGTCTTCCACGCGCTGAACGGCCTCGGCCAGGCTGCCTTTGTGGCCGGCTTGTCTGACAACAGCACGGCGCTCTACGCCGAGGACCTCTCAGGCGACTTGACGCTGATTGTGCGTACCGGCGATTTGCTCGATGTAAGTGACGATCCACTAATGCCGGACTTGCGCGAGGTGCA